>CAYHFH010000068.1:0-5843 GCA_964355865.1 uncultured Gammaproteobacteria bacterium | reverse complement strand
CCCACTATGCTTGCCCGAGTGTGGAAAATGTATCAAATACCGGTTATCCTCGGATCGGTAAGCATTCTTTTCATCGTGATATCGCTCACTATCCTTATCAAATCAACCCAAACCAGTACTCCCATCACGTTTTCGTCTACGAGTGAAGCATCCGTTGCCGGAGCAATGCGGGGGAGCGAGTTGGTCGTGGATGTGGCCGGCGCCGTCCTCCGGCCCGGCGTCTACACCCTGCCCGGGGGCAGTAGGGTAGAGGACGCGATAGAGGCGGCCGGCGGGTTGTCTAAAGAAGTCGACGGCGATCGCCTTGCCAAAGTCGTCAACCGGGCAGCCAAACTTTCTGACGGGGCCAAACTCTATATCCCCAAGCTAGGTGATACTCAGACGTCGCGCAACATAATGACAGGGCCTGGCCCTGTCACCGATCAGACTTCGTACAATATCATTACGGGGTCCAACCCCGTGAGTATCAACGCCGCATCCCAGTCCGAACTTGAAGCATTAAACGGCATAGGTCCGGCAACGGCCAAAAAGATCATCAGCGGCCGGCCGTACACGAGCCTTGAGGAATTGGTTACCAAAAAGGCAATCGGTCAGGCGCTTTATGACAAGTTGAAGGGCCAACTGTCATTGTAAATATGCAAATCTACAAATCCGATAAATCTGCAAATGAATGATTCAATTACGCAATTAATTAATCATTTCAATCATTTTTTCATTCATTTGTCTATTTGTATATTTGTCATTTGTATATTAGTTTTCATGACTCTCTGTACTGCCCGTAAACGGCTCACGGACGCTGTGGATGGTACATGAGTCATCAAAGTCAAAAGTCTATAAAGTCTATAAAGTCAAAAGTCTATTCGTCTTACTGTCTTACAGTCTTATATCTGTTATCTCAATAAACCATGGACCCTTTCACCGTTTCTACATTGACAACCGTCCTTGGCCGATTACTGCCCGAACCCCAGGCCGGTCTATTGGCCGGGATTTTATTTGGTACGCGGGCTAGTCTGAGCCGCGCCCTCACCGATGCTTTTATTGCGACGGGCACCATCCATATCATCGCGCTCTCCGGACAAAATGTGTCTATCGTCACCAGTCTGGTCGCCTCCTCTCTTACTCATATAGTTAGCAGACGGATAGCGAGTCTGCTAACTTTGCTTGTGTTGGGGCTGTTTCTCTGGTTTGTGGGGCCGTCACCAAGCCTCATCCGGGCCGTCATTATGGGCTCTTTGACGTTATTCTCCATTATTTTTGGCAAGCAAAATTGGAGTCTTTTGAGCCTAGTATTAGCAGTCAGCACCATGCTAGTGCTTAATCCCCTCTGGATCACTGACCTCGGATTTCAGCTCTCAGTCCTGGCCACCCTGGGGATCATTTTATTTGGTAGCGATGGAAATCCATCTGATTTTGTCATTCCCGCGAAGGCTCGCCTCGCTGAGTCGAAGCGGGCGGGAATCCAGCATTCAACGTTTCATACATTGATTCGTTTTGTTTCTTCAGAGCTCACCCGGGTAGTCCGGGATGACCTCCGCATCACCCTCGCCGCCCAGCTTCTGACAACCCCGCTTATTTTCATAGCCTTCCGACGGATTTCGCTTGTCGCCCCCCTCACCAATATCCTCATCGGTTGGACGATGCCGTTTCTCATGGGGTTCGGGTGGATGGCGGCCATTGCCGGATATTTCTGGTGGCCCTTAGGAGTGTTCCCCGCCTGGGGTTCCTGGGTGCTGTTGACCATTGTCATCCGTGCGGTCGAGCTGACGAGCCGGTTGCCGTTGGCGAGCATCACATGGTGACTTAGGGTGTCATCCCCGCGAACGCGGGGATCCAGAGTAAAATAGCTTGTTGTGACGCGATAATATGACCCTATCAAAAGACATCAGCCAGGCACGGGAGGGTAGTAAAATGTAAACAATATAGTATTTTCTATGAGATATCACTATGTTTAAATTGAGCATCGGATACTTGATGGTTGGTATTACTACGGGCCTTGTCGTGCTCCTTGGATTTTTTACGTCCCTTCCGGACGGAAAACTGCATATAGTATTTTGTGCCGTGGGTCAGGGAGACGCCGCCTACATCCGCTTCCCCGACGGGCGCGACATGCTGGTCGACGGCGGGCCGGATAAAAAAGTTTTAGATTGTCTCGGACGACACATGCCGTTTTGGGATCGTCATATTAATCTCGTACTCCTCACGCATCCGCAAAAAGATCACATGCAGGGGCTCATCAGTGTATTGGATCGCTACAGTACGGATTATTTTGTCCGCAGCGATATCGCCAATTCCACAGATGGATATAAAGCCCTTATGGACGTCGTCGCGCGCCGAACCGTCAAGCAAAAGTTCGTGACGACCGGTGAACGCATCGCCGTTGGTTCCACTACTCTCTCTGTCCTCTGGCCATCAGAAGATCAAATTGCAAAAATGCATTCCGTTTTCACAAGGCCACCCCTTGCGGATGTGCAAGGGGTGGCCTTAAGTAATTCAGTTCTTGGCGCCCGTTCTCCGATTGATCCGAACGACGGCAGCATCGTGTTTGCCCTGCGCTACGGTTCGTTTGACGCCCTCTTCACGGGAGACGCAGATACCCATGTCGAGTTTCATTGGCGACAGTTTAGATTAGCAGATGACACCATCGAAGTGCTAAAGTATCCGCACCACGGGAGTAAGACTGCCATGACCTCGGAGTTTCTCGACCGGCTTTTTTCTGTCAAACAAAAAACTAGCTTCGCAAGGCCAGGCCTTGCGAAGCTAAATTCAGGTAATCCTATAGCGGAGCCTCTGGTGGTCATCTCAGTCGGAAAGAATTCCTACGGCCATCCAAGCGAAGCCGCATTGTTAGCGCTCGCCACACGGGGAGTTCAAATCAAACGGACGGATCGGGAAGGGGATATCGAGGTAGTAAGCGATGGAAAAGATTGGAATTATATTGTACAGTAGTGCTTATGAATGATGGATTATCCGAATGGGGAGTTTATCATGAACCAGATAGCGAGGAACCGGTATCGATTTTAGAAATCGGACCATGGAAACGGCCAGCGCGGGGCTATATAGATTTACACCCCAATAGACACCTCGTTTTTGTAGATTTTCGTCAAAAAAGTTCTGAATTAGAGAACGTTTATCCGGATGCAACATTTGTTCGGCGGGATATATTGGATTATCTTGATGGTGATGAATCCATACCGAAGAATGGTTTCGATATTGTAATTATGCGAAATGTATTATCCGGCGCACGAGAAAAAGCACAGGGGCAACCCAATCTGATCCTTAAAAAAAATCGGGCGTGTTGTTTCGTCCGATGGTTTATTGATCATTGATGAAACGCTTGATGCGACGAATATGCTATACGGTCAAGCTACCAAAGCTGTATTGGAACAGTCGGGATTTGCGGTGTCGCTTTCTAATGATCCGGATGACTATCACGCACAGCTGGAATATCACGAAGACGCGTTTCATATAGAAGCGAGAAAACGATAAAAGTAAGTTTTCTTGCATCCTCCCCCCCGCTCCCGCTATACTCCTCACCATTCGGTAGTACCTGATCCCGCTATGGCTATATACGAAACAGAAAGAAAGGCGATGCTATTTGAAGCAGCAGTTGACGTAGATCCTGCCACGATTAAGATCAGGCAACAAGGGGTGGAAGTCCGTGTGGTGGTGAGATCCGGAGAGCTTTTTAATTTGGAAAAAGATCTTGCTGCCGGTAGCATTGATACATCGCGTCTATCCTATGTAGATCGACAAGCGGATGAATTAGCGGCCATACTAGAGCGCAATGGAGATGTTGTTACCGTGAACGTAGACGGTCCGCAAGCACTGTATGATCCTATGTGGGATTTTTTAGATAGACTTGAAAGTATGGCCAAACGAACTGATAAGCGAGTGGGATGTTCTGAGATTTCTCATGGTGCCGTTCCGGATAATGGGTGCGCGCTGGTGCGTGTATTTTCTTTTCCCCATTAGGGTAGCTAGTTTATTCCTCACCCAATCGACAGGAGATCCCCCTCCCATCCCGCATGAAGGCAATGACGACCGTCTCAAGTCCTACGACCGCGATGGGCCCGTACTCGATGCGTTCGACCTTCATGGTTCCCGAGTATAGCAAATATACATCAACATCGCTCTTGACAATTCCACTAGGCCTGTAATACTATCTATTTTTCGCGTTCAGGCGCGTCCCCTCGGACTTCACCCTCTCTTTAGGGGGTGAGATCTGAGGGGATTTTGATGCAGTAGTTGTCGAGTCTTCGAGACTTACTACTGCACATCCCGCACTCGCGCCCTTGCGAGGCACGGCTGTAAGCCCTGCGAGCAAGCAAGCGTAGTGCTGGGATTGTGGCGTGAAGGAAGATCAGGCGGAGATTCCGTCTCCCTAGACCCCTATCTTCAACTTTGGTATGATGAGCAAGGTATGAAAAAAGGCAACTTCGCATTTATCGACAGTCAAAATCTTTATTTGGGTGTGAAGTCCCAGGGGTGGATGTTGGATTTCAAGCGCTTCCGCTTGTACTTGCGCGATAAATATGATGTCGTAAAGGCTTTTGCCTGTATTGGGTATGTAGAAGGCAATCAACTCCTGTATAAAGAGCTACAAGAAGCCGGGTTTATACTCATTTTCAAGCCCACGCTTGAATATCGAAACTCTGATGGTAAACTTCAGCGAAAAGGCAATGTTGATGCCGAGTTAGTGCTACACACGATGATCGAATGGAATGCATACAATCAGGCGGTAATCGTTTCCGGTGATGGAGATTTTCATTGTCTTATCGAGCATCTTATTGAGCAGAAGAAGTTATGCAAGGTCATCGTACCGAACAAAAAGTTTTCCTCGCTGCTGCGCACGTTTAATCCGTATATCGCTAATATTAATTTATGGAAAGACTCGTTGCAGAAAAAGGGGTAAAAAAAGACTGGCATTCGCGGTCGGTCGAAACCTTAGGCTAGTCCAGTCATCGTGATAAAAATATTTTAACAGGGATTTATATCCCTGTCAAGCCATGAAAAATCAGATTGCTACACTCATCGCAGATACGCTCAAAGACCTCGGATTACCCGATGTGACGGTTGACGTGGTGGCAGCCGAAGACGCTGCGCACGGTGACTACACGACCAATGTGGCGATGAAGATCGCGACGAGTCAAAAGTCAAAAGTCAAAAGTCAAAAGTCTCCTATGGACCTCGCACTACAGGTCGTGGAAGAAGTCAAAAGTCGAAAGTTGAAAGTCAAAAGTGAGGTAGGGGATCAGAATATAGTCAAACGTGGTCAGAAGCATTCAGCTAAAATAGCGCATCAAGATATATTATCGGCTATAGATAGGGTAGAAGCAGTCCCGCCGGGGTTTATCAACGTCTTTTTGTCCGAAGCTAGTCTTATCACTTCCCTCGATCGACTGCTAAAATCAGGAGAGGCCGTTACTACGGCCCAGTCTTCAGTCCTAAGTCCTAAGTCTTCAGGTCCTCTTCGCATCATGGTCGAATTTGCCCATCCCAACACTCACAAAGCCTTCCACATCGGTCATCTGCGCAATATTACGACCGGCGAGAGCATTATCCGCCTCCTCGAGTCCGAGGGGCATGACGTCATCCGCGTCAACTACCAGGGCGACGTCGGGATGCACATAGCCAAAGCGATGTATGCGCTCCTCAAGCTGTCTCCATATAAAGAAGAGGTTCGTTTGTTGTCATCCCCGCGTACGCGGGGATCCAGTGGAGAAAGTAATTCAGATTTTATCAAAGCCCGCGTCGAGTTCCTCGGCAAAGCCTATGCAGCCGGCTCCAAAGCGTTTGAAGAAGACGCGGCCGCCAAAGAGGAAATAGGCTACTACAACGCCCTC
>CAYHFH010000067.1:0-5854 GCA_964355865.1 uncultured Gammaproteobacteria bacterium | reverse complement strand
AAATGAACGAAATAATTTTCTTTCTTCATTTTCCAAATCCCACAGCGCGCAGTCCGTTATGGATCAGTTGGCCAAACTTACATCGATGAAGATCCTCGTCATCGGGGAGGCGATCATCGACGAGTACCAATACACGTCTCCCATGGGTAAGGAATCCAAAGAGCCGTTGGTCGTCCATCGCTATGAGGGACAAGAGTTGTTTGCCGGCGGAGCATTGGCGACGGTCAATCATACAGCGTCACTTTCAGAGCGTGTGACGCTTGTTACTCTATTGGGAAAAACACCTTCATTTGAAACATTTATTCGTAGCCATATGAAAAAGACCATCCGCTTGAAGTTTTTTTACCGTGATGGGTCGACGATCGTCAAACGTCGGTTTATCGACCAATATACCAACCAAAAATTGTTTCAGGTAAGTGAAATTTGGAATGATATGATTACCCCTCGGCTTGAGCGAACGATTGCGATCTACCTGAAAAGGGAGATTCCCCGGTATGACTGCGTCATGGTTAACGATTTTGGCCATGGGTTTTTGACCCCTAAACTCATCCGTCTTATTGCCCGTAAAGCGAAAATTTTGTGCCTCAATGTTCAGGCTAATAGTGCCAACTATGGCTTTAACATTGTCACAAAATATCCGAGAGCTGATATCGCCACAACCGATATCCATGAAATCAGACTCGCAACCCATGACCGGTATAGCGATGTATTGAAATTGGCTAAAAAAATCGCGCAACACTTGCACACCAAAACGCTCATCGTTACCCGTGGTCCGCACGGATCGACCGGGTACACCAAAGAAAAAGGGTTTGTGGATGTGCCGGCTTTTACGGACCGGATCGTCGATAGGGTGGGAGCGGGAGACGCGCTCTATTCCGTCATCGCGCCGTGTTTGGCGGGTGGCATGGATTTGTCTACGGCATTATTTGTGGGCAATGTAGCCGCTGCCATCAAGATTCAGACCGTCGGCAACAAAACACCGATTACCTACGATGACCTGCGAAGATCTATTTCAAAGCTTGTAGTTTCGTAAGACACTCGTAAAATTTATATGCATATTCTCATCACCGGCGGGGCGGGCTACGTAGGAGCCGTCCTCGTGCCATTACTTCTGAAAAAAGGCTATCGTGTTCGCGTATTGGACCTCTTTCTGTACGGTGACGTTTTTATATCTCACAAACACCTTGACCTTCATCGAGGCGATATCCGTCGTCCTGATGTTGTAAAAAAAGCTCTCAAGGATATCGATACCGTCATCCATTTGGCGTGCATCTCCAACGACCCGAGCTTTGAACTCGATCCCGCACTTGGCAAATCCATTAATTATGATGCGACCATTGCCCTTATAGATGCGGCCAAAAAAGCAGGCGTCCGGCGATTTATCTATGCCTCAAGCTCAAGCGTCTATGGCGTCAAGAAAGAAAAAAATGTTACGGAAGATTTACCCCTCGAGCCCCTCACAGATTATTCCAAATATAAAGCGCTTTGCGAGACGTACGTATTAACCAGGCAAGATAAAGATTTCACTCCCGTCATCATCCGTCCGGCGACGGTATGTGGGTATTCACCTCGTATGCGATTGGATTTGACGGTCAATATTCTGACTATCAGCGCTCTCGTCAATCACTCGATGACCGTTTTCGGCGGCTCCCAAAAGCGCCCAAACATCCATATACAAGATATGTGCCGTGCATACATGACCCTCCTCACCGCACCAAAGAAAAAGATTGCAGGGAAGATTTTTAATGCCGGATTTCAAAATTACACCGTCATGGAGTTGGCCCTTATGGTCAAACGGGTGCTCGGCGATTCTTCTATTCCCATTGATGTGAAGCCGTCGAGCGATAATCGTTCCTATCACATATCTTCCGCAAAAATTGGAAAGGAGCTGGGATTTGAGACCAAACACACGGTCGAGGATGCGATAGCAGATATCAAAAAAGCATTTGAAAAAGGCTTATTGCCTTCGGCGCTGACGGAGAAACGGTATTACAATGTGAAGCAATTAAAGCACTTTCTTTCGTCACCCCCGCGCAGGCGGGGGTCCAGAGTAAAAGAAGGCCTGGATTCCCGTTTGCACGGGAAAGACAATTAATTGTACGTTCGCATCATGAAAACAACAGAAAAAAATCTTTTTTCTCAGATGCTCCGGATCCGGATGGTGGAGGAGGCCATTGCCGCAGAATATCCCAAGCAGGAAATGCGCTGTCCCACCCATCTCTGCATCGGGCAGGAGGCGATTGCGGTGGGCGTCTGCGCCGCTTTGACAAAGGAAGATGTTGTGTTTTCCACCCACCGTTCCCATGGGCATTATCTGGCAAAAGGCGGAAATTTACGGGCAATGATTGCCGAGCTTTACGGGAAAGCGACCGGTTGTTCCGGGGGTCTAGGCGGCTCGATGCACCTCGTTGACCTGAATGCGAATTTTTTGGGTGCTGCCCCTATCGTTGCGTCCACGATTCCGGTGGCTGTCGGCGTTGCGCTGTCGCGGGTTATGCTTAAGAAGCCGGGGATTGCCGTTGCGTTTTTTGGTGACGCGGCTGTCGAGGAGGGAACAGCGCAGGAGGCGTTTAATTTTGCCGTTCTCAAACATCTTCCGGTGCTCTTTGTTTGTGAAAACAATATGTATTCAACAGTAACGAATATCCTTGATCGTCAGCCTCGCCGTACTATCTCTAGTCTTGTGCGCGGACATGGGATGACCGTTCAAACCGTGGATGGGCAGGATGCGGGAGCGGTAAACAGCGCCGCCAAGAGATTTGCAGGATTCATCCGGAACGGGAAGGGTCCGGGGTTTTTAGAATGTTTAACGTATCGGTTTTTGGAGCATTGCGGTCCCAATGAGGACGGACCTGCTCTCCGTCCGGCTGCGGAACTCGTGCGATGGAAAAAGAACGATCCGGTTGTTCATATGGCACGACGTTTCAAAGCGAAAGATGTTGACGCCATGAAAGAAATGATCGGAAAGGAAATTCAGGACGCATTTGCGTTTGCCCGCAAGAGCCCCTTTGCTGTGGCTCCCAGAGACAGTCAACGACTTGTGTATAAGGAGTATCGATCATGAGGAACTTGACGTACGCTCAAGCGATCAATGAAGCACAGGAAATCGCACTCTCCCGTGATCCGAACGTGTTTGTCATAGGCGAGGGTGTGCCGGACGCCAAAGGAATATTCGGGACGACCATCGGACTCGCCCAAAAATTTCCCGGGAGGGTCATGGATATGCCGGTTTCAGAAAATGGAATGACCGGTATTTGCGTAGGTGCGGCGATTTCCGGTATGCGTCCGATTATGGTTCATGCGCGGATGGACTTTACGCTTATGTCTTTTGACGCCATCGCCAATACTGCCGCCAAATGGTTCTTCATGTTCGGTCAAAAGCAGAGTGTACCGATCGTCATTCGTATGGTCGTGGGTAGGGGATGGGGACCGGGCCCGCAGCACGCCCAAAGTTTGCAGGCTCTCTACGCACATATCCCGGGACTGAAAGTCGTCATGCCGGCTGTCCCTGCTGACGCGAAGGGAATGTTATTGTCTGCCATTGCCGATAACAATCCGGTCATATTCATCGAACACCGCTGGCTCCATGGGCTGACGGGAGACGTGCCGCAAGGGTATTATGCAACTCCGATCGGAACGGCGCGGATTGTCCAAAAAGGAAAAGATGTGACGATCGTGGCCGCATCGCATATGACAATAGAAGCCATCCGTGCCGCAACAGCATTGATGGGAGAGGGAATTCATGCGGAAGTAGTGGATCTGCGGTCCGTCCGTCCGCTCGATCATGAGACAATTCTCCGGTCCGTGAAGAAAACGCATCGTCTGATCGTCGCTGATACCGGCTGGAAATCCTTTGGCATCGGTGCAGAAATTGTGGCGATGGTTGCCGAATCGGGGATCCGGTTGGCGACGCCACCGCTGCGCATCGCTCTTCCTGACCTGCCCGCCCCCACAAGCCACGCGCTTGCCGGCGCGTATTATCCGACGAGTGTTGATATGTTCCGCAGTGCCCTCGTTCTTGCCGGAAAAAACCAATCCTTTGTCAATCGCGCAACCACGCGCTACACCGCTTCCGTCACCGGTGCCTCGGGCTATACCCCCGATCAGCCCGACCCCACATTCACCGGCCCATTTTAGCTTCGCAAGGAAGTACCTTGCAAAATCATTACTATCAGTTATACTGACAATATGCCAGCAAAAAATTCAGTCAAGGAGTTTGTATCCGATTCCTACTATCACATCTATAATCGTGGCGTTGAAAAACGGATAATCTTTAAAGATGAACAGGATCATGCCGTATTCCTCTCTTATCTCATGACGTATTTACTCCCAAAAGATGAAGTTGCATTGCGCGCAGTGATAGCCAACCCAGGTAGCACATCCAAGGAAAAGGATAAGGCGCTGAAGGCTCTTCGGCTGAATAATTTTGCTGATTCAATCACGCTGATAGCTTATTGTTTAATGCCCAATCATTTTCATTTGCTCGTCAAACAGACAGAGGAAATGACTATTGATAGCTTTATGCAATCGTTTTGTACCCGCTTTAGTCTCTACTTTAATCGTAAATATCGTCGTGTGGGACCCTTGTTTCAAGGGTTATATAAAGCCGTGCGTATTGTTTCAGATGAACAGCTGCTTCAGCTTTCCCGTTATATCCATCGTAACCCTATATCCTTAGCTTCGCAAGGTACTTCCTTGCGAAGCTATACGTACTCATCGTATCATCAATATCTTGATAATGTCCACGCCGCATGGGTACATTCGGAATATATTCTAGGATATTTCAAAAAATCCGGGCACCGTGGATATCAGGAGTTTGTTGAAGGACCATCAGAAGAAGAAGGTGCGCTTCTCATTACTAAGGTAGCCCTTGATGATGAGTAAATTTAGCTTCGCAAGGTACTTCCTTGCAAAATCATTGCGTTGCTTGCTCTCTCGTGCTAGAGTATGCGATATCGTATGAAACCACCATCATGGAAATTGCCCTACGCGTACCTCAAAAAACAATTCGAGCGGCCGGGTACGTATCTTAAAAAAATTGAAGCGGTTGCCCGTCGCGGGGATTTTACCCTTGGCCACGAAGTCGCCGTATTTGAAGAATCGGCGGCACGGATGCTGGGCGTTAAATACGTCGTGGGGGTAGGCAACGGGACGGATGCTTTGTATCTTAGCCTCAAAGCCATCGGGATCGGGCCAGGGGACGAAGTCATCACCGCGCCCAACAGTTTTGTTGCGACAGCCGCAGCAATAGCATTAACCGGCGCCCGGCCGGTATTTGTCGACGTGCGGGATGACTACGACATCGATCCCGATCTTGTTGGCAAAGCAATAACAAAAAAAACAAAGGCGATTATTCCCGTCCATCTCACGGGACAGCCCTCGGATATGAAGCCCATTATGGCTATTGCCAAGCGCCACAATGTGGCAGTGGTCGAGGATGTGGCGCAGGCCTTTTTGGCCCGTTACGACGGGAAATATCTGGGCACGATCGGGACAGCGGGGGCCTACAGCTTCCACCCGATGAAGATTCTCCACGTCTGGGGCGACGGCGGGATGATTGCGACCAATGACATGACACTTGCCGCTAAGCTCAAACTTTGGCGCAATCACGGATTGAAAACGAGAAACGAAGTGGAGTTTTTTGCCCATAACAGCAGACTGGATACCATCCACGCTGCGATCGCTTCGGTCCTTTTGCCCCAGATGCCCGGTGTGGTCAAAAAGCGCCAGGCACTTGCTCGGATGTATGACCTGCTCCTTAGGCCGCTTGATCAGTATGTGCATGTACCCGATAGAAATCTGTGTGTTGTTCCCATAGTGCATACGTACACCAATTATGTCGTGATGGCCAAAC
>CAYHFH010000066.1:0-5864 GCA_964355865.1 uncultured Gammaproteobacteria bacterium | reverse complement strand
GCGGCTTGAGCGGTCGAAATACCTGCGAGTACCCCAATTGTTTGTGTGGCACTGGGGTAGATGACCTTATATATTTTTTGAAATTCAACTTCAGATTGTTGGCGCGTCCACCTTTTATGTTTCATCAGTACCTGGAATTCTGCCTCACGTACGGCAGCGAAAAAGCCTTCGTTGGGCTTAAAAAGCGTCCCGTCGAAATCCCAGATTAAAATTTTTATTTCATTAAATTTCATAACGAGACTGGATTCCCGCCTTCGCGGGAATGACAACGATTAACGTAATATTCTTTTTTTCACTTGGCTAAGGAGTTCTAGTTGTGCGAGTTTGCTCCGGACGATGTTGAGGCCGTCGGTTTCGATTGTCAACACGGGAATTGACTTATTTTCCCCTAGCCATTTGTGATTGAGCATATCCAGAAGCTCGAGGTAGCTTGATGGGATTTTTTGTTCAAATCCCCTCCCCCGTGATCCAATGCGCCCGGCAAGCACGGGGACCGTGGTTTCCAGATAAACGATAAGATTAGGTTTGGGAAAATACGGTTCGAATGAGTAGTAAATCTTCTGATATAACTTCCACTCGGCGTCGTCGATGTTGCCCAGGACATGCTGGGCTTTGGCGTAGGAGAACGCATCTTGTTGGATGGGCGTATCCTGAACGACGCTATGCTTTTCCAGAAGCTTGGGGGTCGCGAGCATTTGGTTAATCTTTTCCATCAGAAAAAAGGTTTGAGAATGAAATGCCCAGCGCTTCATATCCTGATAAAACCGTGGGAGAAACGCATTCTCTCCGAAGTTTTCCTCGAGAAGCTGAAACTTAAATTCCTTTGCAAGCAATCGGGCGACGGTCGTCTTTCCGCTACCCATGGTGCCCATGACGGAAATATAGAGATGAGATTTCACGATAGAAGTTGTACCATACTTATTGAGGAAATGATATCACTCAATATGAACCGTTTTCGATTGCTGAAGACGCAAGACCGCGTTCAACATTTTTTTGCCACAGCAGAGTCATATTATGTAACGCATCTTCATGTGTTATTAAATATGTTTCAGGATTATCCTGATCACCTGTTTGAATAATATAACTGCCATCAGGTTTTCGTAAAATTGTAGCGGGACAATTTCGAATCGGGTCCCAAACTGGCATTCCATTTCCCCCGAGTTCAATTTTATCCAATGATTCTGTTGTGGGTTGGGTCACTATCATAATAATTACTCTTTTTTCAATTGATCGTCAAGGTCGTTTGACATGCCTTGATAAAAGCGTTAGGCTTGAATTCTCCAAAGGAGAATGCTATGTGTGGAATTTTTGCTGTAGTCAATGATCGCTCGCATCGTGCTGCGCAAACGACGCTTGAGGGACTCAAGAAGCTTGAGTACAGGGGATATGACAGCTGGGGAGTCGCAGTCGTTCCGATAAAATCCGACCAATCCGACCAATTTACCAATCCGACCAATACAATAGTGATGAAGAAGAAAATTGGGAAGATTGGGGAGGCGAACGTCGACGATATGCCGGATGGGGACATTGCCATTGGTCACACCCGGTGGGCGACGCACGGCGGCGTGACGGATGAGAACGCGCATCCGCACATGGACTGCACGGGCCGCTTCGTCGTCATCCATAACGGCATTGTTGAGAATTATCAGGAACTCAAACAATCCCTCCTTAAGAAAAAACACACCTTCCGGTCGGAAACGGATACGGAAGTGATTGCTCATTTGATCGAAGACCAGTGTGATGGTAATAAATCTATAGAGCAGTCCGTATTATCGGTGTTTAAGGATCTGATTGGGTCCAACGCAATTGGCGTCCTTGATGGACAAACCGGGACGATTGTCGCGTGCCGCAACGGGTCTCCCCTCTCGATTGGTATCGGAAAGAATCAATATTTTCTTGCGTCCGATGTCACGGCGTTTCTGGGTGCTACCCAAGATGTGCAATTTTTAGCTGACGGTGAGGCGGTCGTCATGACACAGGCGGGGGTGAGACTTTTGGATATCGAAACAGAAAAAGAGAAAAAATTAACCCTTACCCATCTGGATTGGAAGCTTTCGGATGCACAAAAGCAGGGCTATCCTCACTTCACCATCAAAGAAATCATGGATCAGGTGCTCACGGTGCCAAAGACTGCGCTCCTTAGTAAACCAGAGATGGAATCGATTGCCCTTCAGGTAAAAAATCGTTCACGGATTATACTCATCGGTTGCGGGACGGCTGCCTATTGCGCGCTAGCCAGTCAATATTTCTTCGCGCAGGTTGGGCTTGAGGCAAAATCCTACGGGGCGTATGAGTTTCTGCCGTTTTCAGGATTTAGTGATGAAAAGACGGTTATTTTTGCTATTTCTCAAAGCGGCGAAACCGCCGATACCCTTATCGCCGCGCGGGCGGCCAAGAAGAATGGTGCTTGGCTTGTCGCAGTAGTTAATTCACGGGGTTCAACCCTGGAGAGACTTGCGGATGTCGTTCTTCCGGTCGGGGCTGGTCCGGAGATAGCCGTCGTATCCACAAAAGCATTCACGTCGCAACTGGCGACGATGTATCTGGTTAGCCGGATGTGTGCCGGAAACTATGAAGCCGCGGTCAATGAAGTGAAGGTTCTTGGTGCATTACTCAAGAAATGGCAAACGAAGAAGCTGTGTGGCGAGGTTCTTGATTTGGCAAAATTCCTCATGCGGCAGGAGGATATGTATGTGATCGGCAAGCATATGAGTTACCCGGCGGCGCTTGAGTTTGCTTTGAAAATAAAAGAGGCAAGCTACATTCACTCGGAACCGTTTGCGGCCGGGGAACTCAAACATGGCGTCATTACGCTCATCCAGAAAGGCACGCCGTGCTTTGCCATCGGCGGCAATGACGAGACGAAACTTGAACTACTCTCGAGCGCGGCACAGCTTAAAGCCCGCGGGGGCATGATCATCGGGGTCGCGCCGTACGCATCGCCCGAATTTGAAGTGCACATTGCCACACCCGATGCCGGACCGCTCACGATCATCCCCAACGTGATTGTCGGACAATTGTTGGGATATTACCTCGGCGTCGGACGGGGTACGGATCCGGACAAACCGAGGAATTTGGCTAAAAGTGTGACGGTGAAATAAGATGGTACCGTGATCAGGCGGGGGGCAGTGGTTCGTACAGCCATGCAAGCATTCCTAGGAGAGAAAGATTTTTTGGTATTTTCAGTCCGACAACTGATACAGCATGATGAATAAATCGCTCAATTCCCGTTGGCTCATCAAGTCTATATCTGTGAGATTTTGGGTCAATGTCAATACATGGCATACGGACGGTTGCCATGATAAAGTCGTCAGTGCAGGGTCTTCGACTATCCATTACCATCGGTTGAGCACGTAAACTCTCCCATACTGGTTTAGCACGCGGAAATATATGTTCCAGACCTAATGCGTTTGCAAGAGAAGCCCATGTATGAGGTTGATTAAGATGGGCCACAATTAGTTGCTGCAGTCCTTCAATTTTTTTATATTGTGCAATACTACCCGTGTTAGTTACGATACCAATGAGTCTATCCGTACTTGGTCGTATTTCACTAGCCAATGGCTCAATAATGGATGGAGTCTCGTCTCCAAATTGGTATTGTCTCGTATATACTTTGGCTAAAACTTCTGCGCACATACGCAGGAGTGTGCAGTATGCGCGATCGGGATCATTTGGGAAATTTTCCGGGATGCTGTCTCCCTCACCTCCACCATGAGATTCTCTTGCATACGAGCCATCTCTTTTCCATATAACTGCTTGGTTTTGCAACTTGTTGACCATGCCCCTACGGTGATCGCCCGGTGTTCCATCATGATTAATAAACTGTACGTGATCGACGCTTGTCCAATTGCCTTTATGGTCAGTGACACCGGTCATAATTTTGAGCAGTTCAATCGATGGATTTCCCTCCGGACGCTCACATCCTACGGATATTTGCCATCTGGCAATCTTTGATCCTGGATACAACGTGATTGGCACTCGCGGACAATGACGCCGTCGGGGAAGTACCAACGCTTCCATAGTGGGCGCTGCATAGAATCGGCTTATACTCAATGGATCGGTAACCTGTAAAATGCTTGTATCGCCTGTTTGTGTAATGTGATAAGGCACGTCCATCCTTTTTAGTTCTTTTACAATCGCATTACTGATAGGAATGACCGCCTGAGGTAAATCAGAAGGACCACAGGTAAGATATCGATCATGATTAAGTGCACATGTAGCGATGTTTCGAGCCGCATTCATCGCCGCGTCTTCGTATGGCGCCAAATCCGTAGGATGCCAAGGTCCTGGTGACTCGAGGAGATTGTGCGCATAGAGCAAGAAGTACGGTAATGTACTTTCGATCCCCGCGCTTATCTCGGCGGGTCTAGACTTTAATCTCCGACGGGTTCCTCCATGTTCCCTGATGGGTTCGTTACTAATTGCTTTTTGTCCTTCATCGATAGATTTCATGAGGTATTCATTGCCTGCTGGTGGGCGTCGTGGATATGCTAAAAAGGCCGAATCGCTGATTTGAATGGAATCTGCAAATGGCTTAGGATGAACGCCCAGAAACTCTCTCTTACCCCCTGTCCAAATTTTTGGAGGCCGGAGTAAAGGTGGTAGCAATGAATCATCTCCTTCATCATGGAATGGATTGAATAGCTCGCACTCTGATGGTCGAAGTTTTTCTCCGGTTTGTTCGAAATATGTTCGAACATGTTGCTCAAGTGCTTCTATGTTCATAGCTTATGGAGAAAAAATAAACCCTTTTCCTTTTTTGGTTTCAAGCATGTGCGCGCTAAGCCCAAGCTGTATAAGTCGTGTGCGCAGACGGGATAAAGCTGAATCAATAGCCCAGTCGGAGTAATGCGTTTGGGTGTCATGCGGCCAGAGAAGCTCGGCTATGGCGTCTCGCGGTATGATCTGGCCAGTATGCAAAAGAAGATGGACGAGGATTCTGTGTTGAGCCCGAGAGAAGTGTGCATCTACCGGTACGCTGTCCAGAAGAATTTGTTTTTGGCCATTGAGAGTCAACTGATGATCGTGGGTGAGGAGCTTTTGCACATAGTGGGTAAGGAGCGGTATCGTTATCTTCCAGCCGGTGCGCTCACGGGTAAGAAAACCCAGGTGCTCTAAATACAGGATGCTCGAGAGCAAACTTTGATCGTTCAATTCTTCACGCTTTACTACGCCCTCCAACACTTCCTGCTCTTTCTTATCAAATCCGTTCCAGAGCGCCGCGAGATTAAACTGCATCTCCGTGTGGGAGAAAACGGCATCTGCTGTAGCTTTTGGATGATCACGCAGATACCAGAGCGCTTCCTTGACCAAAAGAAACATGCCACCACACTGGGAAATAATACGGTTTGTCATACCCGGCGCGATCGTGAAATGCCATATGGACTGCATCATGTGTGTGATAAATTGCTTCGTGTCCGCAGCCCCATAGAGCGGCAGCTCGACAATCCTCGGTTGGAAGGCAGGCACAGATCCAAACAATGAAAGGGTGTCGGGATCAAAGAGGTTCGTTTCAAAAAATAAGAGCATGCGGAGGCTATCCACCCTGCATTGGACGGTAAACCAAATGAGAAGCGGTATTGCCCGATTCCGAAGAAGTTGTTCACAACCAAAACAGTAGAGAATGATTTTTTGCTTTGATCGATACTCAAATCGTTTGATCACTTCGTTGGTCGGCTCGTGTTCGGAGATTTTCATCCCTGTCTGGTCGGCGAGCTTCCGGCGTAAATGCTTTTCCAAATCCGCTACGTCATCGATGGGATCGACACGGAAATCTACTCCTATCCAGATATAGCGGTTTGGGGTGGCTCCATACTTCCTCTGAATTTTATTATCCGCGAGAAGTTGCAGTACCCGCCTCTAGA
>CAYHFH010000065.1:4226-5896 GCA_964355865.1 uncultured Gammaproteobacteria bacterium | reverse complement strand
GAGATGAAGAAAGAATCCTTGTCCGATCTTATCCGGGCCCGCCATCGCGCGGATTTTATTTCTGCTTACATGGCCAATCCATTGATGCGTACGATGGATCGACGGATCATCTCTCATGTATTCGTGACAGTCTGTAACATCTTGTTTCATCTCAATCTACGCTACTACACCGGCCCGTTTATTTGTAAAACATCCCTTGTCAAGCAGGCTCACCTGACAAGCGACGGGAATACATTTCTCGCTGAACTTCGGGTGCGTCTCATCGGGCACGGGGCGACCGTCCTTGAAATTCCGTTTCTCTTTGTTCCCCGTAAGTCCGGAGTCGCCTCCGTATTTCGATGGAAAACCATATACCACACGGTCAAAACCGTTATCGATCTCCTCGGGGAAGATCTGCACGGGACATTGAGAAACTAACAATCAGTATGACTCTCTTACTTGCCAGTATCGGGAGTTATCTCCTGACGGCTTTTGTTCACGTCTTCCTTCATCGGGCACTGGCGTTTGGATTTGGGAAGCGTACAAAAAACAGTTTCTGGATTTTTGTCCCCGGGGTAGTAGCGACAGCTTGGTTACTCAATGCATTGCCGTCACAGGATATTCTTTTGAGCGCATTTCTATTGTACTTGTTGTTATCCGCGGCTCATTTTTTGTTTTTTATGAGCTTCTTTTTTGATGCCAGGAGTCCGTCGGCTAAACTGCTATTTCTCATCCGCCATCACGGGCCTCTTACCCGCGATGCAATACTGACCCATTTTTCCGATGAGGAGACGGTTGTCAATCGCGCCAATACGTTGGTGTATGAAGGCTATCTTGTGGATCGGGGTAGCCGTTTCTATGCGGCAGATAAAGCTTTGCCGATTGCACGCTTTATGTCCTGGTACCGCCGGCTCATGAAGTGGGAGCGGGGAGGCTAACATCTATGGATTACAGGATTTTAGTAGCAGCTTTAGGTTCATGTACGGTATTTTTACCCGTGCACGTCATCGTACTGCGGCGGATTTCTGACCGCGCTGTTATTCCTGTGTTTTGGATGACCTATGCGGTGGTCGGCATCATCATACAAATATTTTTCGGTTTTTCTCTTTTGTCCGGCTACCAAATACAATCTACGGTTTTTGTGATCACTGTTTCATGGTTACTGTACACACTCCTTGTTGGCAACTATTTCATGGGGATTTTTGGCGTCATGGAGTCATCAATCAGGATGCGGGTGTTGGGCGAGGTCGTCCGGGAGGGGAAAAAGGGCATGTCACGGCAAACGCTCCTGGCGCGGTATAATCATAGCAAGATTGTGGATAAGCGGCTCGCGCGGTTTGTCGCATCGGGGGACATTGAACTCATCCGTGGTGCGTACGTGTCCCGTAAGCCATTTACTTTTTTTCTCCTACCGGCATTGGTCTTGCGTTTCGTATGGTGGATCTACGGGAGGACAAACATCGTTTATGTCAAATAAATTTTTTCTCTTATTGTTTCTCGGTCTTCTATTCCGGTTGTTTTTGGCGTTTAACGCCTACAACACGATTGTCTTTGACGCGAAAGGGTATTCGGATTTTGCCATAGAGTTACTGAGCGGGAAATGGCCCATTGACTGCTGTGCGAAGAATATGGGGTATGGCGCGTTTTTGGCGGTCATTTATAATTTTTTTGGGATTGAAAATCTTACGGCC
>CAYHFH010000065.1:0-4216 GCA_964355865.1 uncultured Gammaproteobacteria bacterium | reverse complement strand
AAAAAGAAGGAACACTGAAAATTGAAGATAAGCGGCTACAAATAAAATCTATGAAATTCAAGTGGACAGTCCAGTTCGAAGTTGATGAAACTTGGGTTGCAGATGGTTTCAACTTTACAGACGAAAGTGCAAAACAGATGATTGAAAATCTTACGGCCGTTCGCCTGGTCCACATCGTCATTGACCTGATGAGTGCAGCGCTTTTATATCAGACCGCCAAAAAAATATTCAATCAGAAGGCAGCGTTATTCTCATTCATTATCTATTTGTTTAATCCCTTTACTGCGGCATTTACGGGGCTCGTCCTTGCTGAAACCGTGAGTATATTTCTGGTCTCGCTTCTCCTTTTTATCCTATCGCGGACGGGATTTGCGTCAAACAAAAAATATTGGTTTGCATTGGGCATAGTTGCCGGTCTCCTGCTTTTTACACGCCATTCGTTTTACTATTTTTTGTTTGTCTTTTTTGCGGTATTAGGGTTTGCAAGGTACTACCTTGCGAGGCTGCAAGGTAGTACCTTGCGAGGCTGGAAAGGGATTTTCCGATTTTTTAGCTTTTTGCTCGCCGGTTTTATCCTTGCTTCATCGTATTCGCTCATTGTCAATTACAAAACATTCGGCAAGGCCTCGCTCGTACCGCTTTATAACCTCAAGTACGAAATCTTGTATCTTAATTTTTTCCGGTGGAAGTATCCGGAGGTAGAGTTCAAAGGAGAAATACCGGAGTATGGGCAGGTCATCCAGAGTTATTGGAATACGCCGATAGCCGGCAAAGCCGGTCACTCGGAGAAGTATAAACAGATGCTTCTGGCGCGTTTGCCCAGTGAGTGGTCCATTTTTCTATCCAATCTCGCGATGAACGTGGTGTGGCTTTGGGACAAAGATCATATCTACACGTATGTCGATAAATTTTATCCTGCAGACCAATGGCCGATGCGGATCCTCAACATCGGGCTCATAGGATTATGGGCGATAGGGGTCATAGGAGAGATACGGAAGAAGGGAAAAAAAGTGCTCCAAGAGCCGGTATTTCTTTTTTCTACTCTTCTATTTTTTTACATCACGCTCTTGTTTCCTTTATTATCCAACGAGAGCCGCCACACGCTCGTGTATTATCCCATTTTGAGTCTTTGGGCGGGGAACGGGGTAGTGTTTGCTTTGTCATTCCCGCGCAGGCGGGAATCCAGAGTAAAATAAATATGGATAACTTTTTGAAAAAGATCTACCTATATAGCTTCCTTAACGGCTTCAATCTCATCTTCCCTATCTTTACGCTATTATTCAGTAAACACGGCCTCAACACGGTTGAGATATCCCTTCTTATCGCCATCTGGTCTGTCACCACCATCGTATTTGAAGTTCCCGCAGGTGTCCTCGCAGATAAGTATTCCCGGCGAAACTTGTTAGCCCTAGCCAATTGCCTGAGAGGCATCGGCTTCATATTTTGGCTTATTGGCGGAAGTTTTTTTATGTATGCCATTGGCTTTGTCCTGTGGGGACTGCGAAATGTACTGACCAGCGGTACGCTAGAAGCTTTTATTTACGATGAACTCAAAAGCGAACATCAGGAGCATTTGTATGAAAAAGCAAGCGGGAGGCTCAATGGTCATCGTTTTTTGGGTGGTGCATTATCGGCGGTGCTTGGAGGGATCATCGCGCAATATAGTTTCCCACTGGCAATTCTGGGAAGTATTGCAACATCATTTTTATCTGCTTGCGTCCTGCTATTTATTAGGGATGTAAAGCAGACACGTTCTACCGAAGAAACTCAGTACTTTCAGATACTCAAGAATGCATTTCTACAAGCGAAATCCAATACCTATTTTCTCTTAATCGTTGCCTTTATTTGTATCATTTTTGGAGTCTATGGGGCGACGGATGAATATTGGGCACTCATATTTCATGATTTCGGCTTGATGGTCTCTTCTATCGGCTTCATCACTGCGATAATATATGGACTTACGTCGCTTGCCGGATATAGCGCACATATCTTTCGGAATTTGCGATGGAAAAACGTAGAACTGATACTTCTCTCAATAAGTGGTCTCTTGTTTATGGCCACGGGACTTTCTAAAACAATAGTATTGTTACCGCTTTTATTCCTCGGCATTTATCTTATACGGGTTGCAGAAATTCAATTGGAAGCCAAAATGCAACATCACATCCGCTCTCACGAGAGAGCTACGATGACATCGATGAAAAGTTTAGTCTTTGAACTCGTCTATGTCGCGATTATTTTACTTTACGGATTTACGGCAAGGATGTTTGGCATAGTTTCCCTGGTAACGGTGAGTGGAATAGTTTTTATTGTTTCTCCGGTGATTTATTACTTATTTTCAAAGAAATTTTACTTAAGCTTGCATAATACAGGTTCTGTTAATCAAATATGAACACCCTCATCACCGGTGCATCGGGATTTATCGGGAGCCATCTTGTGGAGCGGCTTCTCTCCGACGGGCATCGCGTCACGGCCTTGGATTTTGTCGTGTCAGACTTTATCAAAGCCTTTAAGAAAGAAAAAAAGCTGAAGATTCATGTGTTAGATTTGGGGGAAGAAAAAGCCATCAACCCCGCGTATTTCAAAAACATTGATTGGGTTTTTCATCTGGCGGGGTACTCTGACATTGTACCCTCTATCCTTCGTCCCGCTGAGTATCACCGCGCCAATGTCACCGTGACGGTCAATGTGCTCGAGGCCTGCCGGAAAGCCCATATCAAAAAGTTTATCTATGCGGCATCTTCGACGTGTTATGGCAAAAATCCTCCCGTACCAACGCTGGAAACAGCACCCATTGCTCCCCAGTTTCCGTATGCCCTCACGAAGTATCTGGGTGAGCTTTACGCCCTTCATTATTGTCAGGTCTATAAGTTGCCGGTCGTGAGTTTACGGTTCTTTAATGTCTACGGCCCGCGCTCGCGCGTCTCGGGCGACTACGGACCCGTCTTTAGTACGTTCATGGCGCAAAAACTTGCTGGAAAACCTTTTACGGTCGTAGGGGATGGCCGTCAAAAGCGGGACTTTACGTATGTGAGCGATGTCGTGGATGCGATGATTGCCGCTACTCGCTCAAACGTTGCCGGCGAAGTATTTAACGTCGGCACGCGTAATCCACAAAGCGTGAATAGACTGGTAGAACTCCTTGGTGGGGGAACGGTCGTTCATATTCCCAAACGCCCCGGCGAGCCGGACTCGACCCACGCGGATATTGCTAAAATTAACAAAATGATCGGTTGGTCTCCGAAGGTTTCGTTTACAGAAGGAGTAGAGAAGGTCCTCGCCCACATCAACGATTGGGGTCACGCCCCCGTCTTCACCCCGTCCACGATCAAAAAAGCGACCAAAGCTTGGTTCCGGTATCTGGGGTAATATGTCTGGACACACAACCACCGCATACCTCATCCGACACGGGGAATACGAGCAGTCCGTGGACGGGCAAGGGAGAGTGTTGACGCCGTTTTCCCAGACGGGGCTTTCCGAAACGGGAAGAAATCAAATTGCCGGCTTTGCCAGTGCCATACGGAAGCGGGGAGATGCGCTCGAAGCAATTTATACGAGCCCGTATCAGAGGACAAGAGAATCTGCGGCAATCCTGCAGTCGCAGTTTGGTACCGCGCGACTCGTCATTGATGATGGCCTTTGTGATGTGTATACGCCCGGGTGGTGGGGTGTGCCGATGGCGGAACTCAAAGCCATCGGCGGAGACGTCTACAACGTTTCGCCCCGGACTCTTGACCAGGAATCGTACGACGGGGCGAGTGAGCGCATCTGGGCAGCGTTCCGTTCTATCGTTCACCGCGAGAAAGGGCACACGGTCGGTTTGGTGTTTCATGGCGATCCGATACGCGTCCTTCTCTACCGGTTAGAACATCCCGCGGGTGTCGTCCCCGCGATGCGCGTGCTGTCGCAATCTGATTATCTGGATAAAGGAGAAGCCTGGCGGCTTGAACTCGGTTATGACTTGACCGTTCATGAAAAAATCCTCGTTGGCAGGTCGCAAGAGGATTTTAGGAGAGGGGAGAGGAAGTATTAACCAGAGAGCGACGTCGCACGGGTTTTCGTTGTATACTTTCTTTGATGCGTTTTTCAAGGAATAGTGCACTTCTTTTTGGATTATTGTGCGCGGGATTTCTCTTCCGCCTCTTCATAGCCCGCCTCGCGCCGCAGCCGTTTGTGTATGACCAGGATGAGTATTATGGGTATGCGCTCGGCATACTCA
>CAYHFH010000064.1:2358-5962 GCA_964355865.1 uncultured Gammaproteobacteria bacterium | reverse complement strand
ATGATGGCCGTGTATGCCCTGACCGTCATGATCGTTGGTGCGTGGCTGGTCAAAAGCATCCATCAAGGAAAACTTCGGATTACCCGGACACCCTTGGATATACCAATAGTCCTCTTCTTTTCTTCCCAACTCCTCTCCTCTCTCTTTTCGATCGATCCCCATGTCTCATGGTTCGGATACTATTCCCGATTCAATGGCGGCATGTTTTCAATCATAAGTTACATACTTCTTTACTATGCTTTGGTTTCCAATCTATCGTCGGTTTCCCATTGGTCCCGTTTGTTAAAGGCAGCGCTCGCCACGGCCTCCGTCGTTGCCCTGTACGGCATCGCCGAGCGGTTTGGGATAGACCGCCATCTTTGGGTTCAGGATGTCCAGAGCCGTGTATTTTCCACCCTCGGCCAGCCAAACTGGTTAGCCGCATATCTGGTCGTGCTCGTGCCGATTTCTATGGCGCTCGGGCTGGGGAGAATGAAGCATATTAATTTGAGAAGCCCCGAAGGGAAAAAAGATGCTCTGGTATTTTCTTTATTTTTAGTGTTTAATTCTTTATTTTTTTCGGTTCTTCTGTTTACCCGCTCCCGATCCGGACTCCTCGGTTTTGCGGTTGCTGATATAGCGTTTTGGGGATTGGTCTTTTTGTTGTCCTCTCCATCATTCGGAAAGGTCGCGACCGCGCGAACCGTCAATAGGAACGATTATATTCTCCCATTCATCATTCTTCACTGCACATTATTCGCGATTGTCTTTTTTAACGGTACATCCATTGATGTTGTCGATCGTTGGGTGACACTAAATGGATGGAAGTCCCGCATTTCATTACGAACGAACCAAGTAACCAATCTACCTACTAACGTGGCAACTCCCAGTGGCCAATACACTGCTCCACTCCTCGAAACCGGCGGCACGGAGTCCGGAACAATTAGGAAGTATGTCTGGCAAGGGGCCATAAACGCATGGCGAAGTTCGACCAAAACGTATCTCATCGGCACCGGCACGGAGACGTTTGCCTTTGCCTTCTATCAATACCGGCCCCGCGAGCATAACCTCACGAGCGAGTGGGACTTCCTCTATAACAAAGCACATAATGAATATCTGAATTATTTGGCTACCACGGGAATTTTTGGTTTAGGCAGCTATCTCCTCTTCATTGGTGTGTTCATTGTTTGGTTCATCAAACAATATCTCACGTATCATGCCATCGTTTCTCGACAAATCACGAACAAAAAAACAGATTTAGATCCATTAGAAATGAAAGTAGTGAGTTATGTATCCATTGATGTATTTGCCGGGTGGCTCTCTATACTAGTCACCAATCTTTTTGGATTTTCGATCGTGCTTACTCAGGTATTTCTGTTTCTTTTTCCTGCAATGATATTTGTTTTACAGCGCTCTGGGAGGGGGCAAGATTGGCATGAGAAAATATTTCTGATCCCCAACTCTTACCGAGTCGCATCATATGCTGTTGTGATCCTCGTTTCGTTCGCCTTACTTGCCTTACTCTCCGCCGGTTGGTACGCCGATACGCTCTATGCAAAGGGATATCGCGCAAGTCGCGCCGGGCAGTATGATGTGGCCGTGGATAACCTTACCCGGGCTTCGGTCTTCAATCCTGGGGAACCGCTTTTTGCCGATGAACTGGGAAGCGCATATGCAGGATTTGCCACAATCGCAATTGAGGAAAAAAATGCGACGGCAGCCGCACAGTTTGTGCGCATTAGTCTTGCCGCAAGCGACCGGGCAATCACCACAAGCCCCAAAAACGTCAATTTCTGGAAAACCCGTACGAAGATCTACTACACATTTTCATCGTTTGATCCGGCGTTTAACGACGCCTCGATTACGGCACTTGAACAAGCTCAGAAGCTTTCTCCCAATGATCCAAAAATTACGTATAATTTGTCCATACTTTATGGTCGGAAAGGAGATAATACCAAAGCGATTGACCTCCTCAAATCCACGATCGACCTCAAACCGAACTACCGGGATGCCTATTATGCCCTTTGGGTCTTTTATATCGAAGTAAGGAAGCCGGAGCTTGCCCGTACCGTCTTGAACGATTATCTTGCCAAGGTTGATCCGGGAGATAAAGATTTCTTAGAACGATTAAAACAGTGATGTCTTCGAAGAATCATCATTATGAAAACAATAGTAAAGGTCCCCAATGGAGTATTAACGATTCCGGCCCAAACCATCACAGTGTTTGACAAGAAGTTGCGGATGACGATTGAGGAGATGAAGGAGATACTTCGTGCAACACGCAAACCCAAAGGGGTTGGTCTTGCGGCTCCCCAGGTAGGCTTACCGCTCCGAATGTTTCTTACAAGGCCAAAAGAGGATGATCCTATCCGGGTTTTCATCAATCCCGAGATCATCCTACGCTCCGAAGAAGAAACGGACGGTGTGCCGGACAAGACCAATAAACTGGAAGGGTGCCTTTCGATCGACGGCATTTGGGGAAAAGTGAAACGGGCGACTATGCTGACGCTGCGCTTCCAGGATGAAACGGGCTTTTTCCATGAGGAAGAATTCAGCGGATTTATGGCGACGATCGTCCAACATGAAACCGATCACACCAATGGTATCCTCTATACGCATCGGGTTATCGAACAAAAAGGCAAGCTTTATCAGACCGCCAAAGACGAGGAGGGGAAGGAAGTGCTGGAAGAATTACATTTAGGGTAGTTCGTTAGTTCGTTACTTAGTTACTTCGCAAAAATATGCAGAATGTGAAAATCATTTTTTTCGGTTCTACTTCCGACTCACTCATTGTTCTCAATAAGCTTCATTCATTGGTCATTGGACATTGGTCATTGGATATTGTTTCCGTGGTCACTCAACCCCCCCGCCCAGTCGGCCGGAAACAAACGATGACGCCGACTCCCGTAGAGATGTGGGCAAAGGAACACAAGATTCCCGTTCTTTCATTTGCATCACACCCGGAGAAGTCCTGGGCGTACGCCGATGAACAACAAGTTATTGATACACTTCAACCGTTTAAAGCGGATCTTATTGTGAGTGCGTGTTATGGTCAAAAAATACCGTCTCAGACCATTTCATCTGCGCAATTTGGCGGACTCAATGTCCATCCATCCCTACTTCCCCGCTGGCGCGGCGCCGATCCCGTGCCGTGGGCAATACTCTCCGGAGATCATCAGACTGGTGTGACCGTCGTCACCCTGAGCGAGAAGTTTGATGACGGCAACATTATCGCACAAAAGAAGATACCGATCGTCCACTCAGATACGAGCCCTGCCCTCCGGACCAAGCTTTTTACTATCGGTGCAGATTTACTCATCGAGGTTTTACCGGGTTATCTTTCTAGGTTGTCATTCCCGCGAACGCGGGAATCCAGAGTAAAAAAAATCTGGATCCCCGGGTCAAGCCCGAGGATGACAATAAGAAGTATGCAAACAAAGTTTCCTTACGCTCGCCGTCTTTCCCGTCATGACGGATATGAACCCTGGGAGGCCCTTGAGAAATCGTTTTTGGATCCTGACGAGGCAATTCGGATTGATCGCAAATTCCGGGCATTTTCCCCCTGGCCGGGGGTGTGGACGGAGATAGCAATGCAAGCAACGCAAGCAAGTCCAGCAAGGCCGGA
>CAYHFH010000064.1:0-2258 GCA_964355865.1 uncultured Gammaproteobacteria bacterium | reverse complement strand
GGGTGTGGACGGAGATAGCAATGCAAGCAACGCAAGCAAGTCCAGCAAGGCCGGACAACAAACAAAAACAGAGGCTTAAAATTCTTGCCTGTCATCTGTCTCCAGAACCATATCGTCTGATTATGGATATAGTCCAACTCGAGGGAAAGACGCCGGTTTCCTGGAAACAATTTGTATCCGCGCATATTCCTATGCAACTAAGTAACTAAGTAACTAAGTAACTAAGCTTCTCATTTTATCGTTTTCCCTCTTGACACCACCTCGTGGGTGAGTAAACTGAAAACAGGGGTAAATGACTATGGCCAAACGAAAAATTGTGGTAAATAAAGTGGCACGATGGAATGATTTATCCTCATGGAATTTCATTATATTTCTGACCCTCGCGTTTATTCTTCTGGTGGTTGTGTTGACCGCTATGAAGAAAGTATCTCTTGACCTCCGAAGCCGTGCGGGACTTAGCTGTCCTCAACTTGCCCTCCCCAGAGCGGAAGATTGCACTGGTGGATGGACATACAAGCGTGACGGTAACGGTTGTCTCGCATTTTTTTGCGAAGTGAAAGAATCGATTGCTCCCACAAAAACTCCATCGAAGAAATGAGGATCTAAAAAAAAAGAAGCATTACGCGGTAACGGTTGTCTTCAGAGAATCCTTTGCGAGATCAAACTTCAATCTCTTTATACATTTTGTGCATGCATGGACTCGTGTCATGATGCCTTTCATGGAATACGTCACCCAATGAAGATTGGGTTTAAAGCCGCGGAGCGTCGTTTGAGCACGTTTTTTCCATTGCCCTCCGGCCACGCCGGTGTGATGGGTGTGCTGGCGGCCTCGACTGGCATGTTTATCACAAAGCTCGCATACGTAGGACATAGAATGTATACTATACCATATGCTCGGAGAACTTTCCACTAATCCCCTGGGTTTTCTATTTGGAATACTCGCGCTTATTATCGCCATTACCATTCATGAATTTGCTCATGCGTGGGCTGCCGACCGGCTGGGGGACCCCACGCCAAGGCTCATGGGACGCCTCACCCTCAATCCACTCGCCCATCTGGATCCGATCGGTACGATCATGCTTTTGATCGTCCGGTTCGGTTGGGGAAAACCCGTTCAATTTGACCCGTATAATCTGCGTCACCCGCGGCGCGACAGTGCCATCATTTCTGTGGCTGGTCCTGTGAGCAATCTATTACTCGCCCTCACTTGTTCCATACTGCTCAATGTACTTATGAGTTTCAGTGCTTCATCATTCAATTATTCGTTTATTCAATTATTCATGTATTTTATTATTAGTCTCCTGCAGCCTCTCATTATCTATAATGTCATTCTGGCCATATTTAACCTCGTCCCTATCCACCCGTTGGACGGATTTAAAATTGTCGGAGGAATACTCCCGGAAGAATATGCGCGGCAGTGGGCAGATCTTGAACGCTACGGCATGATATTCCTTATCTTCCTTATACTCCCCCTTGGTGGCGGGGTTTCTCCTATTCATCAAATCATCTCACCCGTTATCAGTTTTATTCTTGGGCTCTTATTGCCTGTTGCCCGGTTTATCTGATATGTCTCTCTGGTCGTATCTCATTCCCCGTACCCTTGTTCATACAACCTCCCGGTATAATCAAGATATACGGGTCATAGAAGAATGGGGGGTGAGGAGATTACTCGTCAATGGATCACGGCAGTCGGGCCCCTCGATACAGGTGCTCTGGGAGAGCGCGCTCGAAGCCTTTCCGCATCCGGAACTCCTAAAGAAGCCGTCAATCCTTGTTCTGGGAGTTGGAGGAGGAACCGTCATGGGACTCCTGGCAAAACGGTATAATAAACCAAGAATCACCGCGGTAGATATTGATGCGACGATTATCGCAATCGCCAAACAATTTTTTGGACTCGATCGTATTCCTTCCATACGGTTTGTGGTTCAGGATGCCAAGGACTACATCGATTCAGTTCCCGCTCATATGTATGATGTGGTCGTCATCGATTTGTTTATCGGGCGTATTATTCCATCATTTGTTTCTTCCCCTGCATTTTATAAAGCTCTGAAACACTGTATGACGCCTCGTGGAATCCTTCTCATTAATTATCTTCAAGAGTTAGATTATCAAAAGAAGTCAGACGCACTCCGAAAGACACTAATACGTTCATTCCGGGATGTCCATGACTTTCCTATATCCAATAACCGGTTCTTTTTTGCGCGGCAGTCTAAACTAATTGAATAATGGTACTGTACTAAACGCCTCGTTTTTCTCTC
>CAYHFH010000063.1:0-5966 GCA_964355865.1 uncultured Gammaproteobacteria bacterium | reverse complement strand
TCATTTGAAGGGAACTACCGTCTACGGATTTCAGATGTATGGCGCAGGGGATATTAAGGGTGAAAAAGTTACGACCTTACATGATACGCGCACTGTATCATTATTGGATCCTCAACATCCTCAAGGGCCCGGAATTCCAGCGATACTGAGGGTTTGTGGGGATGGGTGTTTTGATATACCAACCCCACTCAAACTACCTTTTGGCGTAGAACGCACAAATTATGCACAACATGTCGTTCATTTCGCCGATGGCGGCTACGTCGTGGCCATCTAGGTCGCAACTTGTTTTAGTCGTTTAATGCGGTCGCCTGCCCCCCTTTGATAAAATTTGTTTATTTATGCATATGCACGGATGTACAAATTTTATGGCCCACATAACATCAGGGAGCAAAATACTATCGGGGATTTAACATTCCGACCGCAAAACAGCAGTTACAATGGGACGACGAGCAGGCTAAGGTCGTCGCTCAGATAGGCGTAGTCATGGGAACGGTGTTCGCACAAAGCGCGATCTACCCGATCATTCATATCTAGCCGCCTGAACTCATGGGGGATTCCCTGTTTCGCTAATTCGCTTACAGGGGTCGATAAGGTCGTGGTCCCGTCGAGGATTTGGAGTGTTGCGCCGGGGCTCGCGATTCGTCGAGCCATCTCTATAGTGTCTAAGACGATTTGCGTCGGATTGCCCCCGACGATAGCAGATACGACCATGTTCAACATGACTATATCGGCGGTGTCTTTGGGCAAATGTACGTTATCGTAGCCACCATGCATGAAGAAATAATTTTCCCCTTTATGCCAATAGAAATTTTCAGAATCCCCGGGTTGAGCGATGATGAGCGATCCCGGACCGGTATATCGACCCATATAATATCTATCCCCACCGGGTTCGACGATGATGGGCCATTTCATCTGTCCAAGGAGCCATTCCCGAAATTCCGGAGTATTGTTCCACCAAACAGTTTCTCCTTCATCGGTATGTTCATAGTATTCAATCAATCCCATGTCCAGAGTATATCAAAACACATCCATTTCCCATATTTTTCTCACTTTTATGCGGAACTTCCGGGACGATCCATTGATGTTGTGTTGGAACACTCTAAATGAGAAGCAATTCTTTTATCCCGTCTTTACGCCCCATATCAAATCAAAGCCAGGCTTTGAAATTGCGTAGGATAATAGTATCAAGCATTCGACCTTGCTATTGACACGATACCATTGATATATTATCCTGTACATATATGTACAGGATAGATGTGCTATTGAAGCAGAATCAGGAGCTCTTTCACACGCGGGATTTGGCGGTATTATGGGGGATCGCCAATCCGAACACGCTCTATACGACCATCAAGCGATACGTAGCCCGCGGGATTCTCATTCCGGTCCACAAGGGATTGTATTCGGTCAAGCCCATCGATACGCTTGATCCCGCACTCGTCGGTGCGGCAGCCATTCATGCGTATGCGTATGTGAGTTTGGAGACGGTCCTAGCCCGGCACGGAGTTATATTTCAGGCAGGGGATGCGATCACGTTTGTTTCCGCACAATCGAGAAGATTTTCGCTCGCCGGACAGGCCTATGTCGTGCGCCGGATGCCGGACCGGTTTATCTATTGCGATACAGGCATAGAGCGCTCGGACGGCGTGCTTACGGCGAGCGTTCCGCGCGCTATGGCAGATATGCTGTATATCAATCCGCGTTTCCATGCGGATAACCCGGACGCCGTCGATTGGAAAGCAGTGCGTATAGTGCAAAAGGAGGTGGGCTACTCATGATACTCCCCAGATCCCAGGACGCCATCCATCGCATGTATCTTCTCCGGCTTCTCATGGCGATTTTGGATGATGCCCAGACAAACTCGCGTTTGGCGTTTAAAGGCGGTACCGCAGCAGTCCTTGCCGGTTGGCTCGACCGTTTTTCCTTGGATTTGGATTTTGATTTGATCGGGGAAGGGGACAGAAATGCTCTCATGATTCATCTCAATACACTGTATGGGCAGTGCGGACTTGCGGTGAAGCAACAAAGTCGTTCAGGCGCATACACGGTATTGAGTTATGAGGCCCCCGCGGGGCAGAGAAATACGCTCAAAGTGAGCATCATGACTACAAAGATTTCCGCCAATCGATATACTCCGGTGTTTCTCGGTGATATCAACCGGTATGCACTCTGTCAGACCAGAGACACCATGGTTGCCAATAAACTCGTCGCTCCGGTTGAGCGTTTTGAGAAACATAAGACCATCGCCGGACGGGATATCTATGATATTCACTATTTTCTTTCGCACGGATACACGTTTCGTGAGGAAGTGATACAAGAGCGCCGCGGCGTGAAATCGTCCGTCTATCTGGGTACGCTTATTGAATTTATTACTCGTCGGGTGACATCACGGATACTGACGGAGGACCTCAACTATCTCCTGCCTGCCCCGCGGTTCCAGGTTATCCGAAAAATACTGAAAGAGGAGGCGATACTCCTTCTCCAGCAACGCATATGATTTTTGCTTGGCAAGCCTGCGCACCACTATCCTCCACAAATACGCGATGAGCGCGTAGTGTAGCCCTAAATTTTCGCATATTGCATTTTTTCCAGAGAGAGAGTAGGATCATGGATATCGTTGATCCTTTCACCGTATTTTTCCTGCCAAAACGGAAAAATATATGGCATTTGAATTAGATGTAGATACGTGTACTCAATATCCCAATAGCCTCTATATCGACATTCTGGCACCTGATGTCCAAGAGGCGTTAGCGGCAGCAACAAGAGACCCGATTGACAAGCAAACTTTCATACCCGATGCGCTTACAGAAGCCATGAAGGAGGCTCAAAGCGTCTGTGTTCCGTGTATCATTTATCAACAAACTCGTCTCCAATCTGTCGGACCTGATCGTGAAGCCACATGTCCTGGTATGGGTATCCCAAAGGATGATGAGTCGTTGATACACCTGATAAATTCAAAACGAGCTGGCCGGGCAACGTTAAAGGTTCAAAAGACCAGGCAATCTAACTATCATCGTCAGATCCTTACCATGCCATGCGAAGTTGTGCCTGCATTACTATTTCCTGACAGTTCAGCCATTCAACAGGGAGAATAACTTTTTTATCTACGTATAATTAAGCCCCCAATTTGCCTTCCTATTCCCATTTTTCGTATCATGCGGGACATGATTGAGGTCCATGCGTATGTGAATGTCGTGGGTATTTTTTCCAAAAGTGGCGAGCAACTGATCCGCCGGTTTGCCGAACGCTAGGTGGTTGTACTATCTTTCTCCCTCGTAAAGACGAGAGCTCCCGGAATACCAGGGCAAGAAAAGACGATACCGAAGCCTCTTTTTACTGAGGTCGGAAATCGATAGTCATAGGTTTCATCAGGCACCACATCGCCGAGATATTTGATTTTATTCGCATCTACTTGGTCAAATAAACTCACCAGCATTGGTCCTTTATTTTTAATACGGAATGCACTATCTGACTTTGATGGTATTATTTTTAATTGTCTTTTCCATAGCTCAACCGGCATCCCGGATAGCTCTTCAAGCGGAATCCAATTATCTTTTGCAACGATGCGGGGAACACTTTCAAATTCAACACTAAACAGATTCCCTGTGGATTCTTGCACGGTTACATCAAATGCTTCTGCTTCTTCTTCTTCATTGCCATGATCGAGATATTCTGATAGGAGATTTGTATCAAGCGGTTCCGGGTTAGATCCGTCGCCATCGGGAGTTTCGAGTTTTAAGCCAGCGACAATGCTCCACGTATCTTTCATGCCCCAGAGTATAGCATAAATAAAACCTTGCCCCCGTGACCCATATTTCGTATTATCCAGAGCGTGGGAAAAGGATATTAGGTCGGGAGTTTTGCGAGAGGCGTGATAAACTAGACGCCGTAGCCAGGAGAGTCAGAGAGTGGGCTGGTGAGCAGATATAATTTATTCACTCATGTGTACATACACCAGTCCCTCTTCAGGATATGAGTTTTGTAAAAATAAAACAACATATGATGGTTCTTGAGTTGGTAGACCAAAAGGAGTTAGCTCCGATCCGGCCGGTATTTTTGTCATAAATTGAAGTTGCTTATCGAGTGCAGGAATTCTTTCATATACTTCTACCGTTGTGTCTCCTTTTTTTACAGTGATCGTTAGGTGAGCAGGATCAGGTTGATGAATCCGCACATCTTCCCAGTCGATAGTTTTACCAACTGTATCATCCGTTACCAGTTCCCTGTATTCTCCAGGTGCGCCTCGTTTAAAAACTCTAAACCATTTATCTTGCATGGCATGGAGTATAGCAAATCGTTTTGTAAAACGCCATGAAATAATTTTGTATTTATATGATATTGAGGTATATTTATAAGCCATTATGGCTAAAAGTGAAGGTTATATCTGTTGGTCGTGTGGCAAACCATTGCCCGCAATTAATGCGCGTGATGCATGCGGCGAGCCAGCTATCCCGTTTCCCCCACGCCCTCCCAATGAAATTATCCCATTTTGCGGCATGATCGATAATACGGATAATCTGCCGGACAGCGGTCCATTTGTGTGGCAATGTTGTAAATGTCATGAAAAGGTAAAGTGGAAGGATATAGATGATTATCAGATTGGACCCTGCCCGCACTGCCATGCATGGGGCATGTTTGGGGCGGTAGAGGAGTGCTGATAGAACAAATTTAGATAAAGCGGTTATTTATTCTCCCTCACATACACCAGCGACTCGGTGTCATCGGGTCTATCAAAATGAAATAGTACGCCAAAGCCTCCGCCATAGTGAGGTATTTCCACAGCGACGGGGAATTGATATGTATGGGTATCACTCGGTTTGATTACAGCAGTGAAGAGAAGATCGCCCGCTCCAATTTGTTCACGTACCTCAAGCATCCATAGAGGGCTGTTATTGGTAATCGTTATAGAATTTGTATTCGGTCGGAGTATTCTAAGCTCTTTCCATTCAATGGGTTGCATCGGGTCATGGGGAAATTCTTTCCAATTACCCACGTCCATGAGTCGTGGCAAACTATCATAGACGATTGGTTCGTCTGGCTCTTCATCTTCGATTATCAATATGCCCGTATCCTCTAACGCATCTGTGACCGGCAATGCATCGGCGGTGAGCCCGGGGAACCGATCGACAATAAACCATCCCTCTTTCTTCATTTTCAGGAGTATAGCATAATCAAAACCTTGCCCCTACGGCTTTAATTCTGTACCATGCGGGGCATGGTGGAAGTGAAAGCATATTATCGTGATGTAAAGAGATTTGGGATACCGGATGATGTATACCAGGGGGTAGAAGCTTTGTTTATAGAGGATTTTGGTGAGACATGGGGTGAAGAATTTGCAAAAAACGAATTAGCCGGTTTGGTTGAATCTGATTCGCCGCTTTACGCGATATTTGTTGCACTTGATACCGATCTTAATGTCGTAGGAATGTGTTATATAGAAAAGAGAAAATCTACATGGGGATTAGGAGGATCATTTGTTACGGAGAGCCTGCGTGGTCAGCGGATATCTTCTGCCATGATGGATAAGGTCGAAGCAGAAGCAGTAGCCCATGCCATCAAGTTTATTGAGAGAGCTCCAAGCGGTTCCGCTCCTGAGTATTGGCGTCCCGCAATAGTAAGACGGGGGTATAAGGAAATTAGGGGAAGAGATGATGAGTGGCGATTGGATCTATCCAGGAAAGAACGGTAATTGATTTTCCCGGAATAAGCTATGCAGAAGCAGAACGGCTTTGTTTTGACAATCCCCAGGTCCGGCTGAAAATCATCACTCAGTTTGGAAGGAAAGGTTGATTTGATTACTTATATAGTTATATTTATTTTTTCTTTCTGAATTTTTCCTCATCTCTCATAATTTCCCTTACCATCCCCTAGATTTCCCGTTGCTTTCCCTATTCCGCACAGTAAACGTTGATAAAAATAGTTATTTCGGGCATAATAACGGCTCTGCAGTAAGATATGTTAGAAATATA
>CAYHFH010000062.1:0-6223 GCA_964355865.1 uncultured Gammaproteobacteria bacterium | reverse complement strand
GGAGCCACGGGAGGCATTGGTGCCTCCGGACCAACCGGATCAACCGGAGCCACGGGAGGAGCTGGACCCACAGGAAGCACGGGAGCCACAGGTGGAGCCGGAGGAGCCGGAGGAGCTGGACCCACAGGAAGCACGGGAGCCACAGGTGGAGCCGGAGCTGCTGGCCCCACCGGCTCCACGGGGGCCACGGGAGGAGCCGGAGCAGCAGGTCCCACAGGACGGACCGGAGCCACAGGAGCCACGGGGGCCAATGGTCCTACGGGAAGCACTGGAGGCACCGGTCAAATAGGAGCAAATGGAGAGGTTCTTCTGACTGTTGCCAGTAATCTCATCTTCCCCTACCCTGTGGTCAATAGAAGTATTGCATTGGGAAGCAGTACATTTTCTCCGACCGATAATCCCAGTACGACAGCGACATCCTCTGCCCTCATCCATCTCAATGGAGACACGGGACTCATATCAGCCAGGGATTTGACCCTGGGACTCAATGACACGACAGCAACCATCTCCACGACGGATGCGGATGAAAATTTAACGATTGATCCCAATGGGGCCGGAGACATCTACTTCCATAGTACGTCCTACTATATTGATGACACAGGCAACGCCGTGGCTGCCACCTTTAAAGACAGTGCAGACACCACCTACTATCTGGATCCTGCAGCCTCAGGGACAGCACTCAAGATAAATGGAAACATAGAACTCACCGCGGGAGGCGCCATAGCATCCACATCCAATGCCGATATCACGATTGATGCCGGGGCAGGAACCGTCATCATCGGCGACGGAACCGGAAAATTAAACGCCGGTACCCTCGACCCTCCCTACACCATCAATGGCAAAAAGTATGCCACGTATGTCCCGAGCATGATAGGCATCAAAGAAGAATTGAGTGGATCCGTGTATACCAGTACCCTTGTCCCTGGGGTGGGATACCGGACAACAGTAGATTTCCAGGGACAAGCAGAAGGATCTGATCTTTGGTTATTCTCTAAAGTGACGGCACTCAAAAAGAACATTGGGAGTATGGTAGTGCTTCTCTCCCCTGCTGGGAATACCCGGAGTTGGTATGAAGTTGATCCGGAGAGCGTGAAGCTGACGATCTTCACAACCAAGCCGACCACGGTCTCCTACCGATTATCAGCACCAAGATTTGATGCAGATAATTGGCAAAATACGAGAGACGATAGTTCCCGAGGTCATGTCATCAACGATCCGGATGAACCACCTACCTCACTTGATACAAACGGGTATCTCTCCGGTGTCTCTCTGACCTTAGTCAAAGAACCCAATCAATCAGTCTGGAGTCTAAAAGATTCCTTGGGCAATTCTATCGAAGAATTCCTCACGGCTTCCCAGGCGACCATTGCCAATCTGACCGCCGGATCAGCAAATATTAAAGAATTAGTTGCAGGAAGTATAGATGTGGGAAACCTCACCATTGGAGGAAAGCCACTGTCGGAGTATATCCGGGAGATCATCACCGAATCAGGAATCAGGAATCAGGAATCAGGGAATACAAGTATCCTCTCTCCCATTGCCTCCGACTCTGCTGGACTGTCCGTCACCCTGGGAGATACCCAGACATTTGGGATACGCAATTCAGAAGGTACTCCATCAGCGTCCTTTGATACACTGGGGAATGCGACGTATTCGGGGAAGCTATCAGCGGTCAATCTTGAGCTATCCGCAGACGCCACCATTTCCGGTACGCTCTATGCCGACCGAATCGTGTCACGGTTTGGAGAAATTGGGAATCTGGATACTTCCACAGTGTCAGCCAACTACATCACGAACGTCACCCAGATTACCTTTGCCACACCGTCAGCCGCCATTGCCCACGAAATAGATGCCACGAGTAGCGCGCTCCTCACCCTTCTCGCTCTGGATGTGGCTACACTCAAATCCGACTCCTTCGACTACGCTCAGGATAAGCAATCCAGCCAATTGATTGATGGCACGATCCTCATTGATGCCACAGGGATTAGTACCATCACAGATACGTTATACATCCAGCCGGCAAAACTGGGAAATCTCGATCTCATGGGGGGCGTCATGCGCATCAATACCTTGGGAGATGTCGTGATCACCGGCAATCTGGCCATTACAGGAAATGTCGCGATCCATGGCGTCCTGGGCGTCAATACCATCGCGCCCCTCGATACGGATCTAGTCCTCAAACTTGCCTCCGGATCCGCAGAAAGCACAAGCAGTGGATCATTTGGATCCCTCATTGGAAATCCTCGATTCCTCATTCAAAGCCCCGGGGGCTACACCGTCACATCCTTTGATTCCGACGGCAATGCCACCATATCCGGCAAACTGGAAACTGCCGAACTCCTTACCCAAAAACTCACCCTGATGACCCAAAAAACCGCGACAGACGCTGCCAATCCCAACTCATTTGGAGAATCTACATTGCCATCAGGCCAATCAACAATTTCGATCGCAAGTACCAGTATTACCCAACAGTCCCTCATCTTCATTACTCCCACGTCGCCCACGGCCAGTACGCTCTACGTTTTGGATAAACAACCAGGATCGTTCACCGTCGGCATCACCGCTCCCGCGACAGCGAGTATCAAATTCAACTGGTGGGTTATTAACTAATTACGTCGAGTCCCGTATCACATCGGTCATGCGAAACGAGCACGGAGACTTTGCGAGTAAGTAAGATTGTGGCCGGGAGGATCCTTTAGCCTTTACTCAATGAATCGAGGAATTCGAGGTTCGTTTTGGTCTTACCCAGCCGGTCTATCATCATCATCGTGCGCTCTTCGTCGCCCAAAAGCGACAGCATGTGCCGGAGTGTCGCAACTTTTTTCATCAAATCGTCACCCAACAGGAGTTCATCATGACGGGTACCGCTGCGGACCAGATCAATAGCCGGAAAAATCCTGCGTTCCTGCAGTACCCGGGAGAGATGGAGCTCCATATTGCCCGTACCTTTAAATTCTTCATAGATGAGGTCATCCATCCGGCTGCCGGTGTCCACAAGCGCCGTCCCGATGACGGTCAGTGATCCGCCGGTCGTGTAGCGTTTGTTGTAGTCTGTCGCCGGGGCCCCTCCTGCCACTTTTCCGGTCGTCGTTGATGTGGCCACGACCTCCGCCGATGGCTCGACACAGCGCGCCGCACCGAGAAATTTCTTTGCCGGATAAAGGGCCGCCGGATCAAATCCACCGGAAAGCGTCCGACCACTCGGATTGACGACCAGATTGTATGCCCGAGCGAGTCTCGTAATCGAGTCGAGTAAAATCACCACATCTTTTCCCATTTCGACCAGCCGTTTGGCCCGGTCGAGGGCCACTTCAGCAATCCGCGTTTGTTCGCTGGGAGATTCGTCAAAGTTACTGGCAAACACTTCGCCTTTTACACTCCGACTGATGTCTGTCACTTCTTCCGGCCGTTCGCCGATGAGGGCGGCCATCAGATGCACTTCCGGATAATTGGCACTGATGCCGGCAGCCAACTCTTTAAGGATCGTCGTTTTCCCGGCTTTTGGCGGAGATACGACGAGTCCCCGTTGTCCAAATCCGATGGGAGCCACGAGATCAACGATGCGCATAGAGAGCGGCCCGCCCGTCGGAAGATCGGCTACTTCAAGCTTGAGCTGCATGTTGGGGTATACCGGGACAAGATCTTCAAACTTCGGTCGGGCTACCATTTCCTCAGCCGGTTGTTCATTGATTTTTTCGACTTTCAGAAGCCCCCAGTAGCGTTCATTTTCTTTGGGTGGCCGGGCTTGACCTTCGACCATGTCGCCATTACGAAGGAGAAACCGTCGGATTTGAGACTGGGAAATGTATACATCGCGTTCGCTCGGTGTATATTTCGGCCGCAAAAATCCATGCCCCTCGGGCATGGTGTCCAGGACCCCGCGGACGGTCTCTGTCGGCACATCGACGTCTTGGGTAAATCCGACGCCACTGCCGGACTGCGAGGCATATCCTCCCGTATTTCCCCTGTAGCTATCGCTTGACCCCGCATCATTGCGGTACCCGCCGCCGGGCCTGCCCGTCGAAGCATTGGCGTAGTCGGGCCGGTATCCGCCACTTTGGCGATATGAGCCTCCATCGCGCTGATATCCTCCGCCTCTATTGCCAAAGTCGCGCTGATACCCTCCCTGCCTCCCTCCACCATACCCTCCACTCGAAGCATATCCGCCTCCACCAGCATACCCACCGGAACGGCGTGGCGCATATCCCATGGGGCGTTGATCGTATCTGCGCTCAGTCCCGCGCGGTTCTTCAGGCCTCGAAGAAGTCATGCCTACGCTCGCATTCGGTGCGGCAACGGATGCAGCAGGCTCCTCTTTCCCTGATTCCTGCTTGGATATTCCGGCATCTATTCCTACTGGGGCGCCAATAAGATCATCGATGGAAATGGGTGGCGCAGACGGTGTTTCCGTCATATCAGATGGAGCCGCTAAAACGTCGGTCTTCGTATCTTTTTTCTTATCTGTTGCACGCGGGGTGGATCGACTTGCTTTAAATGCCATAGAAGAAAATAATCGAATTATGAATGTATAAGATTTTCACTACTATTTAAAATAGGAGTACGAACGACATTACGCTACAGTATTCTTCATGATTATGGGAGAAAATTGTTCAAATATCTCGTCTTTCAGAGGAAACTACGTCTCTACTTGGCGTATTTAATCACGCTCCTCTCTCCTTGTCAATGGGCTCTTCTATTATATAGATGATCGTCCCTCCCGCACGGAAGATCTCTCTCCCGAGTTGGCCAAACTTCCACTCCTGTAAACTCTTATACTTTTCCCGTTCAAGCTTGCCTACGATCACATAATGCACACTATATTTATTCAATAGCGAAGCCGTCAGGACTATATCCTCCGACTCATAAATCTGCCGGACTTCTTCCCGCCGCGGCGCGACCGCATCATACGTGCCCCGCCAGAGCCACTCATGCACCGCCCACCCGATGATCGTGGGCCTTCCGGTAAATGCACTTACCCTCGCAAAATCTGTATAAGAATCTCCATCTGCTTCCACGATCGCAACGCGATCGCATTGGATATTGGATATTGGACATTGGATATTCTGACTATTCAGCCATTTTATGGCAGAATAGTCAGTGGGATACTCCCGTCGCAACCACCCCAATCCATCGATCCCCTCGTACCGTTTCAGACTGTTAAAGTAGCTCCGCACACTGAATATGGGATAGATCGACACGAGGATGAGTTGTGGGAGGAGAAAAAGGAAAAAAATAACGCGCGCCCCCTTCATAATTCCTGATTCATGATTCATGATTCGCGAGGTGTGCTGACGGAAAATATACGATGAAATAGCATACCCGGTGACTATGGAAAACAATATGAACGCTTCATACCCCAGTTTAAACATCGTATTACTGCGGAAATGCGCCGGATAAATATCTTTAAAGTAGATAAACTCCGGGACAATGACGAGTACCAAGGCAAAGACAAAAAAAACAAGTAGCATATTTTCCGTTTGAGTAATTTTATTACTCCCTATCTCCCCAATATCCCTAAGCTCCCTAATCCCCCTAATCCATCTCCAAATGAGTCCTCCTCCGCAGTACACAAAAAATCCCCATAAGAGCCACCACATCCAGAGGGGCGACCGCTGGCACTTCTCCACCCCTTCAAAAAGAAGTGGCCCGAATTTCATATTGGCAAGGAAACTCGGTGGACAGTTGACGGCCACCCCCGTCACAAACGATTTGAAATGCACGAGAAACGGTAGACTGGTCATCCCTGCAACCGCCAAGACTCCCCCCGTTGTAAGGGCTATCTGCTTCCAGTATCTCTTCCCTCTAATTATGAATTTGGAATTATGAATTATGAGTAACACAAAAAATAATCCGAGATAGATAGGACCATCGAGGGCGTTTGTCATGAGGAGCACTCCTACTAAAAATCCATAAAACCCAAGCCGCTTCCATCCATAATTCATAATTCGTAATTCATGATTCGCCTCATCGGGTACAAAAGAGACAAACAGAGTAATCAACAGCGCGATAGCAAGAAGCACAAAAGGAATCGACAACACATGTCCATGCACGTCGGAGACGACGAATGAGTAGCTCGGAAACTCATGAATGGTCCATGGGATAAACCGCGTCGCGTTGGGATACCAATAGGTATTCATCCCCTCCCCAATCTTTCCCCACAATACCCGAAAAATAACCCAAAAACCCCAGAGGCCCGGCAGGGGCCGAGGCGAGAGACCCCGCC
>CAYHFH010000061.1:4693-6228 GCA_964355865.1 uncultured Gammaproteobacteria bacterium | reverse complement strand
TTAGAAATATGCTGCTTGATAGATAATCTACTACGACCGCGATACGCGATAAATAGCGCAGGAATTCGGTCGTGCCGAATACGAAGGTAGGCATCGAGATGCGCTTTAGCGCGATCGGTCAGATAGACAAAACGTTCTTTTTTGCCTTTCCCAAGGATAAATATTTTTCCGCTCTCATCTATTTGCTCACGCAGAAGGCTCGTAAGCTCCGATATGCGCATACCGGTCGCAAATAACAGCTCCAGCATGGCGCGATTCCGTAGTTTCACTCGTGGGTCTTTTTCTAAACGGAGCGGCGCCTCTATGAATCGGATAAGTTCAGAGAGTTCTGCCACTTTCGGATGCCTATGGACGGTTTTAACCAATTTTACAACGTCCGGCGGTATCGGAATTTTATGATCCATGTCAATGAGAAACGTCAGATATCTGCGAAGTGTCGATAGCATGCGGTTGATACTGGTCCCAGATAGCTCTCTAGTATTTTTCAGGCCTTCTACGGGCGTTACACGGTCCACTGAGGATAGGTATGCTTTGTAGTATTCCAGAGTTTTTTTGTCGATGTCATCAAAGGCAATATGCGCATCATCAAGAAACCCGGCGAAGGACATAAGATCCCGTTCGTAGTTATAGACGGTTTCAGCGGAATAACGGTTACTCTTGAGGAAGAGAAGGAAGTCGTCCAGATACGGAAGCGTTTCCTTGCTGATTGTTTTTGGCGCTATAGCAGGGGACGGCATCGAAAATTTACTATCAGCATCCTTGGTTGTATTCATATCGAGTGTAAGGGATATTATACTCGATAATAAATTAAATACCCATCGGGTGTCAATACCTCAAAATCCGTGCCTGTGGGTGTAAATCGACCGAATATAACCATTTATGGGTATATCAAAGAAGACAGAAGACCTTCATTCACCCGGAGGTTGTACATAATGACATGGAGCATCTACACATGTCTATCTAAGGCTAATTATGCACTATGCAACGGACAAGTCTTGAGACTCTCCAAAACCCTCTTTCGGGTGTTTTATTGATCATTAAGTATAGAGCGTAATAATGCGCTAAACTCTCTATTCCAAGGCTGAATACTCCACAGCCATCGCTCCTCGGGAAGCGCAAGATATGTCTATATTTAGCGCGTATTAATGAGCTAAAGACTTAAGTTTCAAGTAGGATTTTCATAGAATGATCATTTCGGTTCGGTTATATTTAGATTGTCCTTACGCGCTAAACATGAACTTTTGAGGCTAACATCTCATGGAGATTTCTGTATGATGGATCACTTTCAGAGCGTAGTGATACGCTAAACGAACTATTCATCGCACACAATGTGTGTTCAATCGGCAACACTAGCAGTACTATACCATCGCCTGCTAGGCATGGACACCCGAGCCCACACGCTTGTGAAAACTAGTCTGGAATGTCGTGAAATTATTTATCCACATAGGCCTATAATTATATAATTATATATATCCAGCCTCATGGGTACAGTATCAAACTATATCAGTTCGACTTCGCTCACTGCAAGCACCCCC
>CAYHFH010000061.1:0-4593 GCA_964355865.1 uncultured Gammaproteobacteria bacterium | reverse complement strand
ACAAACCCCCGCCATTTTGTGGCTATCAGCACAATGATGAAGACGATTGCAGCTACCGATCCAAACTCTATAGCAGTCTTTTTATACAGTTTATCCTCAAGGTACTGTTGCGCCATGCCGACGGTACAATACGTACAGGTCGTGAGAAATAACACGACTAAAGCTTGTTGCACCGGCCAAAATGCTAATATCCAGGCAAGTTCACCCAAAACGATGGCAATGCACCCACTGATCTGCCACACTCGCCTACTCACCCGGGGCTCGAGACCAACCGACCACAAGGACTGAACGACTAATACAAAGGACACCATCCCTACGGCCAAAGCATTGGCGCCTACAGACAAACGGAATGAAAGAATGGTCGATACGAGCAGAAAATACGTCATTAAGGTCAAGAGAAATCCGACGGAATGCGCAGCGCGCAGGAGCGCAATAGATCGCTCAGCGGCTACATTATAAATATTTTCTGTCAAGATGAGTGCGTACATGCCGACGGCGTAAAGAGCAGCAACCGGGAGGCGGGTCAGCCAGCGCACCGGCAACAAAAAATAAAAAAGGAGCACGGCCGTAGTATAAAGCGTCGGCAGGGTAAGGAGAGTCAACCATTCGGCGCCATGCAAATCTTCCCGGAGTCCAAATGCACAGAGAAAATACGTCGCAATACTAAATGTCACGACCAGCGGGTACCGGAGCTCTCCGGGCACAATTTGCGTGACGACAAGACCCATCGTGAGAAGCACTGTGATTGCCACAAATTGCTGGCGCTTGGAAAGCGTAATCTTTCTTTCCCACCGATGAAAGTACTTTTGAAAAGTATTCATAGAAACTATTCTTATGAATCTGCATTTGTAAACACCCGCTGCACATCATCCGAATCTTCGAGCGTTTCGACGAGCCGCTCTAGCGTCACTTTATCCACGCCCTCTATGGGTATCATCATTTTTGGCTGATATACCACATCGGCATGCGTGACTGTAACACCTTTTTCCTCTACCCCACTTTTCACAGAAAAAAGTGATGACACAGCAGTAAAAAGCACATACCCATCTGCCTCTTCGATACAATCGCGGGCTCCCGCATTGATCGCCACCTCAAGCAGGGTATCATAGACAATTCCCTCTTTTGCAACGACAATGATGCCAACCGCGTCAAATAAATAGTGTACCGAACCCGGAGGTCCCAAATGACCACCATGTTTTTCCAACACATTTCGAACCACCGAAACGGTCCTTTGACGGTTATCCGTCACCGATTCGATGAGCATTGCAACACCCTTTGGCCCAAACCCTTCATAGAGAATCGTCTCGATGCCGCGGCCCCCGATTCCCGCGGCCCGTTCTATTGCCCGGTCAATATTGTCTTTGGGCATATTGACCGCCCGGGCATTTTCGATAGCCAAGCGTAACTTAAAATTCCCAATGGGATCCGTCACTCCTCCCCCTTCGTGTACCGCAATCGTAATTGCGTGGGAAGCCTTGGTAAAAAGACGGGCCTTCACCGTATCCGTGACCGCTTTTTGATGTTTGACCTTGCTCCACTTTGAATGGCCGCTCATAATGAACTTTATTGTATCTTCTCCCTTGACTTTTCTCAACCAAACCCGCTACACTTCGCCGCATACCGTATGCCTACTCTTGCTACTGCCGAAGCTGCTATTGACGCTGCACTAACGAACAATTGGATATCAGCAATCCACATCAACAGCACAATCCTCAAAAGTACCGCGTCTGATATCGCGGCGCTCAACCGCCTGGGATATGCCTATACCCAAAACGGACAACGCAATCTTGCCAAATCGACGTTTGAAAAAGTACTCAAACTTGATCCGTATAACCAAATTGCCATAAAACACATGAAGGTACTCGGATCGGCGAAACATGGAAAAGCCGCGATTGCCCCGGGTGTCACCAATCATATCTCCCCGCTTTCATTTTTAGAAGAACCCGGCATTACGAAAGTGGTCGCCGCAGTCAATCCTGCTCCGCAGGACGCGATTGCCCATCTTACTCCCGGCATGGAGGTCGTCCTCCGGCCTCGCAAACACTGCATAGAGATACGTAACGTAAGTACGAATGCCTATATCGCTGCCCTTCCCGACGATATTTCGTTCCGGCTCTTGCGTCTTATGGCTTCCGGCAACCGGTATCAAGCGCTCATCAAGGGACTGGACAAAAAAACAGTCATCGTTATCCTGCGCGAAATTGTGCGGAGTAAAAAATTTGCCGGTCAGCCATCATTCACCGCATCTCCGCTTCCTACTTCCGGGGGATCTCACATGACGGCGGGGAAGGACGATACGAATCCCGGGCTATCGCTCACCGACGCCGATGGAGATGAACAGGACGGAGAGGTACCCAATGGCCAAGATTCCACCGAAGAAGACCGGGCCCCGCGCGAATAATGAAACGCTATTGCCCCCAACGATAATTTTTCGCATTCGCCCCCCCAAGCCGAACCGTTATATCCACGCGAAGATCTCCCCGATCCGGGCTCAGCGTACATCCGTACGTCTTTTGGATAAAAAGAACGGCATGGGACTGCCGCAAATCTTTTTCAACGTGCACACTACATCCATCTTGGGGAGATGCATCATTTTCGACAGAAGCCACGACCATGCCAGCACGCTCTAATACCCTCGCGACCCGTCCGCCCAATCCGGTGGTACTCGTTGTATTGACGATCAACACACGATGCATTTCACGACGGATTGAATCGGACTCCAAAAGACTCCCCAGAGCCGTATCAAACCGCTCATTATTAAACACCCGTATGCCACTTCCGTCAGCAAGGTCGGTATCCCGAAATACTCCTTGATCTTGAAGATTTACTGACCAAATCACATCTGGACGTAAATTTTTAAAGATCCACCACAAATGGAAACGCGCGGGCAATGACAGTCCAACTTCCCATTGCCAACCGGTTGGGCTAAAAGGTGACAGTGAACCGATTGCACCATGTGTGTCTAACGGTCCCCGATCCCGTATAACGCCCTCAATGGGCACTCCTAACGCATCACTTAAGCTATTGATAAATAATCCCTTCTTGCCCCCATCCAGCTCCTCGAGCTTGAGAAGCGACACTAATGGGAGTTGACCGGTGCCGTATACTCCATCAATGCGCACATCGCCGGGGATAGTAATCACCCCAAGTTTACGCCGCTCCCCATCCCAGGAGAGTACCGTCACCGGGTCTCCAGCGACGACGATCGTTGTACGCCCGTCGGGAAGAGAGGCTATGGTATTCCAAATAATGATCCCAAGGAAAATGAAAACAACAGAAGAAATGATTATGGTCAGACGAGGGAGATGACGAGTACCCATACGCAGTGCAACACGGTCTCGAATCATGGATCTATACTACCACTCTTTTTTCACTTTTTTGATAATCTCTACCTGAGGAAGTTGCCATGGGGAATCAGCGCCCATTTGCTTTTGTGCTTTTTTCTCAAGAATACCCTTCTTGAATTTCTTCTTTTCGCCTTTATAAAATCCACCAAAACTTCCCATGAATGATATTTTATAACCATTTTTTCTTCAAATCAAGAAGCGTTTCATTTTTTATTGCTTCGCGTATATCATCCATCAGATGATGGACAAACCAGAGATTATGGATCGTCGCCAATCGATAGCCCAATAGCTCCCGCACGCGGAAAAGGTGATGGATATAGGCCCGGGAGAAATGCCGACACGTATAACACCCGCACCCCTCCTCTATCGGTCGTGGATCTTCTGAAAATTGTGACTTTGTAATGTCTAATTCGAATTTGTTGATTGGTTGATTAGTTGATTTGTTGATGAGATGATTCCTGTGTAATAGTCGCCCCATGCGTGCCGTTCGCGTTGGGAGAACGCAATCAAACGTATCCATACCGCGCTCGACGAGGGCAAATATATCATCGATCTCCCCCACCCCGAGAAGATGCCGGGGTTTTTCGTTCGGAAGGATGGGCACGACCCAATCGAGGACGCTGGCCATTTCTTTCTTCGATTCTCCTACGGAGACTCCACCGATCGCCATCCCGTCAAAATCTAAACCGCTAATAAATGTGGCTGATTCTTTCCGTAACTCTTCATACACACTCCCCTGGATCGACCCATACAGCGCCTGATACGGCTTCCCTGACTTTTGACTTTCGACTTTTAACTTTTGAAAGGATTCCTTCGGCCACCTTCCAGGTGGGCTTTGACTCCTGGAAGGTGAGTCAATGTTTAGTGCGTGTAGCCTTTTGTGTTCTACGAAACTTCTCTTCGCCCAATAATGAGTTCTTTCCATTGATATTTTTGCCTGTTCTCGCGTCACGGGGTATGGCGTACAGTCATCAAACGCGATATGGATATCGCTTCCCAGCTTCCACTGCCAATCCATTGCCCTCTCCGGTGTAAATAGGTGTTTACTCCCATCCCAATGCGATCGAAACTCCACCCCGTCATCGGTTATCCTAACCAATGAAGAACATTGATCCTGTTTGATCGTTTGATTCCCGGTATCGTGCCTAGATGATGATATATTTTGATCTAGATTCCGGTTTCCATGTTTCTTAGGGTAAGTGATGATTTTAGCCACTAAAATCGATCACTTTTTTCAACAATCTTT
>CAYHFH010000060.1:0-6240 GCA_964355865.1 uncultured Gammaproteobacteria bacterium | reverse complement strand
TACTTTCTCCTTCACGAGCCGATCTCGGCTAAGATGTTTGTTGGCCTAGGTATAATCTTAGTTGGGCTTACCGTGGCTTTTCGTTAATCTATCCATGTTGAAAATAGTATCTCTAAATGATGACTTTCGACCTTGGGCACATGACTTACTTGACCGCCTGTGGGGTCTGCCGGGAATCGTGACCCGCGGGAAACTCCATAACACATCGAAACTTTCCGGATTTGTAGCAATCGAAAACACAGAGCCAACCGGATTAATTACTTATCTATGTGAAAGAAACGAATGCGAAATTATATCTCTCAATAGTTTAAAAGAAAAAATTGGTGTAGGCACGGCACTGATTGAAAAAATAACGCGTGAGGCTCAAATCAACAAGTGTAAGCGTATAGTAGTCATCACAACCAACGATAATACATATGCGCTTCGTTTCTTCCAAAAAAGAGGATTTCACATTCACGAAATCTATCCCGACGCGCTAGTAGTTTCTAGAAAATTAAAACCTACAATACCACTCATAGGCATACATGGAATTCCACTGTGCGATGAAATCGAACTGGAAATACTTCTCTAATCAAAATAATTGCTGTTGGAAGATTACTATATCAGCAATGCACGTGCATGCCGAGTAAAGTAATATTGCCGTGTGTTTTTTTTTACTTACAGCTCTTCCGACCATTCTTCGAGGTTATTTTCGGAAAAAAACACAATGACCTGTTCTGGCGGTCCGGGTTCCTCAAATTGAGCGAGGGCTTTTTTTGAGTTTACCGGTTCTACATCATGTCTTCGTTTCGTAAATAGATTTTCCTTCTCTCTTTCTTCTCTTATGGCTAAAGGTGTATCAACATAAACCACAATTGCTATAGCGCCATGTTTTCTTGCAACCTCTCTTAGTTCTTCTCTATGCTCACGTTTTACGTTTATGTCATCATAAACGACAGACCGACTATTTTTGAGATTTTCTGCAATCCTCTCTTTTGCAACGCTGCGAATCAACCTCCATCCTTCGTCACCTTTTAACAAAGGCGCTACGTTTGTGTCTTTTCCCAGCTCTAACCACAGCTGATCAAATGCGATGAGTTTGGCTCCGGTATACTCTGCTATTTTTTTTGCCAATGACGTCTTGCCGGAAAAAGGCAAACCGCACAGAATGTAAAGCTTCATACTCCATTTATTGTATCACTCATATCGAAGCGCTTCGATGGGGTCCAGGCGGGCGGCGCGGATGGCGGGAGCAACGCCGAATACGATACCGATGAGGGCGGAAAAACCTGAAGCCAGGAGCACAGACCAAAGGGTCACTTCCGTCTGCACAAAAGCCCGAAGTGTTAAAGACCCCGCTCCCCCAAGAATAATACCAATGATGCCGCCCACCAGGCTTACGATCACCGATTCTATGAGAAATTGAAGAAGAATATCCCGCCCCGTAGCGCCCACGGCTTTGCGCAGTCCAATCTCCCGCGTCCGTTCCGTGACCGACACAAGCATGATATTCATGATCCCTATGCCACCGACGAAAAGAGAAATAGCAGCGATCCCGCCCAAAGCAATGGTAATGACACTAATAAATTGTGTAATGGTCGTGAGAAGCTCTGTTTGTTCAATAACGGTAAAATCGTCTTCCTTCAATCGCCTCAGCAAGACACGCTTTATATCACTTACCGTCTGTTTCACGACATCTTCGCTTGTCGCTTCAACCAGTAACGTGTATGGATGATCCTGATTGAACTGTCGCATGGCCGATGTAAGCGGAATAAACACGTGGTCGTCTACAGTATGCCCAATTCCCCCTTCTCCACCTTTCGATACGAGGGTGCCTTTGACGCTGTATCGAATCTCGCCAATAGTTACCGATTTGCCCACAGGCTCTATGTCACCAAACAAGTCTTTTGCTGGCTTTGAACCCAATACGATGACTTTTCTGGACCGTTCAACGTCGTTTTGTGTGAGGATCGAACCTTTCTCGGCGACAAAATTAGAAATCTGAAAATAATTCTCCCAAACGCCAGCGATTTCTATTGGTATGATTTTTCCTTGGTAGGCAATCGTGCCGTTTTGGACAATAGTTGGGGTCACGGCGGAGATACCTTCGCTCGCCCGTGATAAACTCACAACATCATCAAGTATAAACTTGCTCACTGGTGACGTCGGTCTCCCTCCCAACTGTTTCAAGTCCACTTTACCCGGCAACACAAAGATTTTATTGGAACCAAGCGATGTAAACTGATTCGTCACATACGCTTGAATCCCTGTACCGATGGAAACGAGAAGGATGACGGATGCTACGCCGATAATGATCCCCAGCATCGTGAGAATGGACCGGATTTTATTGATCCGCAATGCCCGCAGGGCAAGAATCATATATTCCATGATATTCAAGGTCTCCTCACTTTCTTATCTTCTACTATCTTCCCATCTGCGATACGGACAATCCGTCTTGCTTGACTGGCGACATCCGCTTCGTGGGTGACCAAAACGATGGTCCGACCTTTGTTCTGAAGGTCAGCAAACAGTGAGAGAATTTCGGTACCTGACTTGCTATCGAGATTTCCCGTAGGTTCATCTGCCAAGAGAATTTGCGGGTCAGTAATAAGTGCACGCGCGATGGCCACCCGCTGCTGCTGGCCGCCGGAAAGCTGCGACGGAATGTTTTGGAGCTTATCGCCTAAGCCCACTTCGGTAAGCATGGTTTTGGCTTGTTCGCGTCGTTCCCGGGAAGATATACCCCGATAGATCAGCGGAAGTTCGACATTGGCAATCGCGGATGTACGCCGGAGCAGATTAAACTGTTGAAAAACAAATCCTATCGATCTATTACGTATGCGGGCCAAATCATGATCAGAAGCATGAGTAATATCTTTTCCTGCAAGTTCAACGCTTCCCGCGGTCGGTCGATCCAGACATCCTATGATATGCATAAGTGTCGATTTTCCACTCCCTGAGGGACCCATGATTGCCACATATTCGCCCTCATGGATGACAAGAGAAATACCGCCGAGTGCGGTAAATGTAACCCCATCCATCCGGTACTCTTTGGATATGTTCGTCACCTTCAATATCTCAACGGATGTCATGGAATTATTTTGGAAGATTTGTAAACCCTTTCACCACTACTTCGTCGCCTTCAGAAAGTCCAGATCGGATAACGGTTTCAATATCACCCCTAGTGCCTATCACGACGTGCGTTTTCACAAATTTTTTGTCTACTTTTCTATAGACGTGTGATTGTTTTTCATTATCACGCACCGCTTCTGTGGGAACCACGATTGCATCCTCCTGGGAATCGACGGTAATCGCCACATCCCCGTTCATGCCAATCCGAACCGCCGATTTCGTGGCGATTGCAATCTCCACCGGAAATACCGTCGCGCCACCGCTTGAAGTTTTAGCAGCAAACGCGATTTTGGAAACGTTGCCAGAAAAAGGAGTGTTCGGGTAGGCATCCAACGTAATCGTAGCGGTCCTTCCGATTGCAAGAGAAGCCACATCTACTTCATCGACACTTGCCTCAAACACAAGAGAATTCGGATCGACGACTTCAAATACGGCAGTCGCCGGAGTGATATTGATACCAGCTACTGCGGTATCTACCCGAGTCACTATACCAGCAATGGGAGTGACGAGAGTCGAATACTCCAAAGCAAGATGCTTCAATTCAACATCCAGTACTGCCTTCTCGAGATCCCACTGATTTTTCTCTAAGATTCGCTTGACGGTATCGGTGAGAGCAGTTTGAGGATCTTTGATTCCTTTGTACGTCACACGCCACATTTCTTCAAAGTCATTCCTTTCGGCAGAATAATCACGGAGAACCTTCTCTAAATTTTTTTGTACTTCCCGGCTGTCCAGTTGGGCAATGGCCTGGTATGCCTTGACCCGATCCCCTTCTTTGACGCCGACCCACATAAGTTTTTCAGATGTTTGAAACTTCAGCTCGACAGCGCGTGCAGCTTTCGTCTTTCCGGATGAAGCGATTGACTTCGTAAATGTCGAACGCTTGACTACAGCTGTCTGTATCGTGGAAACAGTTTTCACTGCTTGTTGTTGTTTGGTATACGCCACTCCCCCGCCACCGGCAGCAAGAACACCGGCAAGGGCTAATGTGGCAATCTGTCGTTTTGTCATAGATATGCGTGCCTCTCTATCCTGTCTTCGGATAATGACACTTCTTCCACCCCAGTACAATGCTTACTTGCTCCCGTGGTTTACATCCACGCGTCGCAAGAGCGCATGTACGGGGCAGGTTTCTTTCCCTACTTATTGTGATACGGTGCATTTATGAGACCACATTTTTTGTATTTAAAGGGTCTATCTGTTTTCGGATCTATAGCTCCGCAGGGACAGGGATCGTTGCGGCCTAATTTATTAGGGGTGATGGACGGTGAGGGACGAGGGATGGGTTGAGACGCATAAACCTTATTAGGCTGATTGGTCACATTAGTCAAATTAACATTGGTAGTATTGGTAGTATTTGTAATATTTGTAGTATTGGTAGTATTTGGCGTCGAGGGTGCAAGCTGTACTTGGACTTTAAAAATTCTGTGAACAATTTCGCGATCGAAGGACGCCATGAGGGTTTCAAACATGGAGAATGCCTCATTTTTATACTCGACCAGCGGATCGCGCTGCCCATACCCCCGCAGTCCTATCCCCTCCCGCAGGTCGTCAACAGCATCTAAATGATCCATCCAGAGGCTGTCGATGACCTGGAGACTGACCCAGCGTTCAATCTGCCGCATAACCTCTGGCGTCATCTGGCTCTCGCGTGAAGCATACATTTGCCTGGCAAGTCCTCCTAAAAATTCACTTAGCTCGGAAGCTGTATGATACTGGGCAAGTTGTGTCAATAGCTGCCCCTGGGACGCCGGATCAAAAGGAATGATCGAGACAAACTCGGCAACGATCTTTTCCCTGTCCACCTGTGCTTCTCCTGCGTACAGAGTCACGACGGTTTCAATCTCCCGTCCTATTTTTTCCAAATTGGTATCTCTTTGACTTTCGCCTTCTAAAATTTTTCTCCTTCTCCGGTAGACAATCTCACGCTGCTTATTCAAAACGTCATCGTACTCAACCAAGTGCTTGCGGGAATCAAAATGAAACCCCTCGACCTTCACCTGTGCCTGCTCGATAGCGCGGCTGACCATTCCATGTTCAAGCGGCACATCTTCCGGAAGTTTAAATACCGTCATGAGCCGGGCAACCTGATCGCCGCCAAAAAGCCGCATAATGTCATCTTCGAGCGACACATAAAACCGGCTTGATCCGGGATCTCCCTGCCGCCCTGCCCGTCCCCGAAGTTGATTATCGATGCGACGGGATTCATGCCGCTCGCTTCCGATGACATGCAGACCGCCGAGAGCGACGACCTCATCATGGTTTGCTTTCCATTTTCCCTCCTCAGATTTCCATTCTTTTTCATCGCTTACTTCCGATTTTTCCTTACGGGATCCTCCTAAAATAATATCCACCCCGCGGCCGGCCATATTCGTCGCGACCGTCACCGCGCCCTTTTTACCGGCGTCGGCGATAATCATGGCCTCGCGTAAATGATTTTTTGCGTTGAGGACATTATGGACAATACCCTTCCTCTTGAGAAGATCACTGATGATTTCGTTTTTATCTATGGCAGTAGTCCCCACAAGCACGGGCTGTCCGCGTTTGTTGTGTTCGATAATATCTGCGGCAATGGCGGCATATTTGGCACGCGGAGTTTTATAGACGCTATCGGCAAAGTCTCCCCGTACCATAGGCTGATGCGTGGGAATCATGAGGACTTCCAGGTTATAGATCTTTTTGAATTCCTCGGCCTCCGTGGCTGCCGTCCCGGTCATACCGGCAAGCTTTTCGTACATACGAAAGTAATTTTGAAGAGAAACTGTGGCAAGCGTCCGACTTTCCTGCTGGATGGCGACTCCTTCTTTGGCCTCAATGGCCTGATGGATGCCTTCACTAAACCTGCGTCCGGTCAGAAGACGCCCGGTAAATTCATCAACGATGATGACCTGATCATCTTTGACGACGTAATCGCGGTCACGGGAAAATAATGCCCGGGCTTTGAGCGCCGCCTCGATGTGATGAACGGTTTCAAAATCCGTTTCATAAATATTTCCGAGTCCCAACATCTTTTCTACTTTGAGCACCCCGTGATCGGTGAGATGCGCCGTTCGGAGTTTTTCGTCGATCACATAATCCGTTTCCCGGACGAGTTTATCGACAATCTTGGCGTAGTCATAATATTTATGC
>CAYHFH010000059.1:0-6277 GCA_964355865.1 uncultured Gammaproteobacteria bacterium | reverse complement strand
AAAATTATATTGACAGGAGCAAATGATGAACAGTTTGAGGAGTTTGGTTTGAAAAATACGCCGTATGAAGTTTTTACACTCAAACATAATCCAGAGAAAACAGACCCAACATATTATGAGATAATGCTTGGACAATTCGGATTACAACCAGACGACGTTATTTATTTTGAGCATGATCCAAAGGCTGTAAAAAGCTCGGAGTCGGTTGGTATCACATCATATCTATACGATCCAGAGAAAAAAGACATGATAGCGCTCAAAAACTTTTTGACGGACAATTTGAGACAGGATTACGTCGTGTGACACAATAATTCTATGCACTATCATGCTTTTGACAAAGTGGGATTAGGGGTTCAAATTCTTTTCAAATAATCTGAAGCTAATAGGGGGGCGAGATGCGAGTATAAAACGAAGATATGAAAAAAAGTAATCCTACGATTTCCATCGTATTTACCAAGCAACAGTTTTTTACTGTTATGAAAGCAGTGTTTTTGGGTAACTGGATGGCTAATGGGTATAGAGTGGATGATTTGCGGAAAGATTATGAGCATATTGAAGATTATATTTTTTCTCTAGCACCAAAATTTGGATTAGATAAATTTATGGATCATGAGAAATTCGATGGAGATCGTTATTATCCAGCCCGGGTATTTGAGGAAAATACCGATGTTCATAGGATGCATGAAGCATACGATGAGGAAAGCATGTGGGATAAGTTGGCTGAAGGATTGGGAGAAAGGGATTTTTTTGAAAAGTACACAGAAGCGGAAATAAAGCACATGTCACGGGATGAACGATTTACAAAAAGAACAGAATGCATTGTTATATATGAAATTGAATTTGAGAAGTATGGTTTACGTCGTATTCGTATTAGAAAGAAATAGTAATAAAATTCCTAAATTCATATGGTATATTTTCAAGGGGTGATCATCGAGGAATCTCTTGAGAATCTCGATATTCTCAAGATGGTAAAAATTACCTCAACGAATGTTGAGGCGGTGACGAGGTATCATAAAACACCTTGGCTTACGCAGTGGACCCTTCACACAGTGGAAGTCCCGGATGGAAAGGCAAAAGAAATTAGCGTAGCAATTAGTGCGTCCCTTGACCGGAATCATGGTGGTTCATGGTATGCAGATTTCAAAAATGAGACCAATCACTATATTATTTTTCGTGATAAGATTTTCTATATAGAGCGAAAAAGCAAAGAGCAATATGACTTAGTGAAACGCTATGGAACCTCTCTCGGAATACCAGAGCATCAGCTTAATTTTTTTCCATTATGACCTATCGTACACTTGGAAAAATATGATGGAAGGTGAGTGTGTTGGGCCACGGTATGTGGGGGATGGGGAGTTGGACGGGATCGGATGATAGGGAATCTCTCGAAGCGCTCCATGGTTGGGACAGCACACCAACATCTTCCGCCGGGTAGAAATTTTTCCACGTACGGTTTACCTTACTTATGTTGTCACAGAATATTTCATTTGATGTCGTAATTATTGGCGGGGGAGCGGCGGGGATCATGGCGGCGTTTTCGGTGAAACTTCACCACCCCGATTTTTCCGTTGCCATTGTAGACCGGACGACGGAATTGGGACGGAAGTTTTTGACTGCCGGGGCCGGACGGGGAAATTTGACCAATAGGAATCTGGATAAGGGTCCCGACGGCTTTTTTCACGGGGACATGCCATTCATTGCATCAATATTTACCCAATTTGGATACGCGGACATCATGAAGTTTTTTGATGATTTGGGTGTACCGGTCTATGAAGAAAAGAAAACAAGCAAAGGAAAAATATTTCCGGTTATTGATCACGCCAAGACCGTGCGAGACATGTTGGTCGATGCGTTAGTGGAAAAAGGGATTAGCATTTTTTGTACTACGTCTGTTTCAGCGATTGTCAAAAATGGAGACGCATGGAAAATCGTTTCAGACAAGGGAGACTATGTTGCTCGGGCAATTATTCTTTCCGCAGGCGGCAAAACATATCCATCCCTCGGATCTGATGGTTCAGGATATGACTTGGCGGCAAGTATCGGTCACACCATTATTCCTCCTGTGGTCAGCGCCGTACCCATCGTCTCAAAAAATCTTCTATCGCATTTCATCCAGGGAGAAAAAATGGTGATGCAGGCGACGTCCGTTGTGGGCGGGCAAGACCGGACGACTGCCGTCGGAGATGTCATGTTTACCCAGTACGGATTTTCCGGCCCGGCAATATTGGATATTAGTTTCGATTTCTCTGTGCGGATTAATCGTGAAAAGAAAACAGATACATCCGTGCGGTTGTCTTTTTTTCCATATACACCGGCGGGTGATTTGAGAACTGTGTTAGAGGAAAGATGGAAGAAGCACCCAACGTATCCGGTGGCTCACAGTTTGTGGGGGCTCCTCACACAAAAAGCATCCGGAGCGATTTGCGCCGTTAGTGACATTCCCAAAGAACGGGTGTGTGACGAACTCACTCCGGATGAAATTGGTCGACTCATTCAGGCACTCACTGCATTTACAGCTCCGGTCATCGACACCCGGGGATGGAATGAAGCGGAGTTTACGGCCGGTGGCGTGGACACGGCAGAGGTAGACCCACAGACGCTTGCGTCCCGGAAAGCGCACGGACTCTATCTTGCCGGGGAAATTCTCAATGTCGATGGCATGGTGGGGGGACACAATCTTTCATGGGCATGGGCCAGTGGCTGGGTAGCAGGAAAAATGCAAGCTATACCAAGACTTGGAGCGTGAGGGTATACTACAGATTATGCACGTAACATTACTCATGGCTATCACGATCAACGGGTATGTGGCTGGTCCCGATGATGATACAGAGTGGGTCAAAGATATTGATGCATTGTACGCGATGACGGCAAAGGCTGGAGTTGCAATCTTGGGGAAGCGAACCTATGATGAGTGCGTCAAATATAACGCATTCCCATACAAGGGAGCCCTTAATATCGTCATGACGCATGACAAGACGCTGCTGACCAAATCAGCCGGTGATGTCATATTTACCGACGTCACACCCCAAGGAGTGTTACAACTCGTCGAACAAAAGGGTTTTGATCACGCGCTCATCATCGGCGGCGGACACATCAATGGATCGTTTCTGAAAGCGGGTCTCATTGACGAAATTATTCTGGATATTCATCCTATGATCATGGCGAAGGGGGTTCACCTCTTTGAAGGAGAATTTCTGTATCAACAGTTGAAGTTGGTAAGTTTTGAGAAGATAAATGATGATTTATTGCAGGTGAAATATGGGGTGATGAAAGATAAATAGAGCGATTGTCAGAAATTGGTATAATGCGGTGTGAAGGAATTATTTTTAGGCATTTCCATTGTTGCGGGCTTCATCTCTCCGATGATCGGGATCTACAGCATTGTTCGGGGCGACTTCCGTCCCCAGCGGATGACGCGGATTCTCATATTTTTACTTTCTTTTCTTATGTTTGGGACGCTCTGGGCGCAAGGGGATAGAAACGGGATCTTCATCGCAGGAGCGCAGCTTATCGGAGGATTTATCATCCTGCTTCTCTCCATCAGGAAAGGCATCGGTGGATACGGATTGTTTGATGGAGTAGTATTTGTCATGACCATTGTTTCCCTTGTCGTTTGGCAAACAACGCAAAACCCTACAATCGGACTCGTGATGTCTATCGTTACCGATCTGATTGCCTTTTCTCCGACAATCGTCAAAACATGGAAATTGCCGGGCACAGAGGAATGGAAGTTTTATATGTCCGACGTAGTGGCAAGCTTCTTTAGCATTCTTTCGATCTCGCTTTACACTGTGGGCAATCTCACGTTTCCCGCTTACATTTTGGCAATCAATACGCTGAGCGTCGTGATGATACTCGGGAGAAAGAAATATTTATTACACCACCATGATTAAAGGAATTATTCTTGATGTGGATGGAGTGATCGTTGGGAGTAAGCATGGTATCAATAATCCGATGCCCCATCCTGATGTGATCGCGGCGCTCAAACATTTTCGGGAGAAGGGTATACCCGTGAGCCTCTGTACCGGCAAAGGCACATTTGCCATTAAAGAAATTGTAAAAGCCGCACATCTGGACAATCTTCATATCAGTGATGGAGGGGCGGTGGTGATGGATTTTTTCAATAATGCCGTGATCGAAAAGCATGGTATCGCGAGAACTATTGCAAAAAAGATACTAGAAGTACTTTTGTCTCGTGGGACGTATGTCGAACTTTATACCGTTGACGGGTACTTCATAGCCAAGGATGCTGCATCTGATATCACGACCAAACACACAGTGATACTGGGTCGTCAGCCCGCTCTCGTCGATTCCCTTTCTGATGTAGTCGTGACGAGTGACGTCGTCAAAATCATGCCGGTTTCCAAAGATGAGAACGATAAGCAGAATATTATTGAATCTCTCGCGAGTTTCGGCAGTTTGATCTCTCTTCAATGGGGCCTTCACCCTACAGCGTTGCCCTATCGTTTTGGCATAATCACCGCGCCGGGTATTTCTAAAAGAAGTGCAGCACTCACCATTGCAAAACACACCGGTATACCTCTTGCACAGACGCTTGGTGTAGGAGATGGATTGACGGATTGGAATTTTATCGAAGTTTGCGGTTTTGCTGCGGCCATGGGCAACGCAAGCGACGAGCTTAAAGAGCTTGTTGTGGGTAGACCCAAAGGAACCTATTATATAGGTCCGGGAGTTAACGAAAATGGAATTATAGATATATTTGAATATTTCGGATTAGAAGTATACAGTTGACACTCTGTACAGAATTATGTAATATCAAGTTATGATCCAAACACTTCCTATCACAAAAGCACGAGAAGACCTGACCATGCTCGTGGATAACGCGAGGTTGCGTCTCGATGAATATATTATTACCGTCAATGGGTACCCCGCGGCAGTGCTTATGTCTGTTGCTGAATTTGAATCATGGAAAGAAACGTTAGAAATTTTAAGTGACCCAAAGCTCATGAAGGCCATTAGAGAAGGAGAAGAAGATATTAAAAAAGGCAGATATATCACCTTTCCACAGCTGAAAAAGGATCTGAAGCTTCATGTATAAACTTCGCATTTCACCTAAAGCAGGAAAAGGGTTAAAAAGATTGAAGATTGACCACCAGAAAGCCGTATTGGAAGCATTAGGAGAAATTTCAGAAGACCCGTTTATCGGCAAACCGCTTACTCGTGAGTTAACCGGTAGATTTTCCTTGCGCGTTGGGGTGTATAGAATTATTTATACGGTAGATAAAACAGATGGGATCATTAGCATTCTCACTACAGGTCACCGATCCGTCGTCTACAATTAAAGTTAAAAGCCCCCGAAATTGTGGTCACGGCATCAATCATCGTGTAAAATAAGTCCACGCTATGAGTGAATATCAAAAAATGGTCGCCAAGATGATGGAAGAAAACAAAGAACTCTTTGAGAACTTCATGGATATTCATAATGAATATGCTATGAATCCAAAGAAGTGGCAGAAGTTGTTTAACCAGTATGGGGCGGAAGTCGTTGAGATCATCCGCGAGTACGAGAGAAAGTTATGTGCCAATATGGCTACCGGAAAATTCGGCCAGTTTTCTGCCAAGCTTTCCGAAAAGTTTTGGGCTGAGGTCAAAAAAGTATTCCCCAAGATCGACTTCGTGGGAGTGACGAGAGGATAACATTTATGATTTCCAAGAGAAACGACACTGTATTTATCCTGTCTCAATTCTTCAGCGCACTCATGTTCGCGATCCCCATCTGGATTGTTTTTTATGAGCAGCGTATAAACACGGTTCAAATATCGCTTCTCGTTGCTATTCAATACGCATCACAACTGCTGCTCGAGCTTCCCACGGGCGCGTTTGCAGATCTTATTGGTAGAAAGTGGTCAACGGTTGCAGGATATTTTGTGTGGGCCGCGGCCGTAGTTCTTATCCTCACAAGTCATGGGTTTTTTCAGCTTCTTGTGGCCGTGATTGTGTTTGGATTGGGCGACGCGTTAGTGTCCGGAGCTCTGGAAGCGCTTGTCTATGATTCTCATAAACAGGATGGTTTGGTCGACACGTTTCGTCATGTGCGGGCACGCAACAGTTTTTGGTACCAAATTGCTCTCGTAATTGCTGTTACGACGGGGGGCTTTTTATATGGTATTTGGTATGGATTGCCGTATGTAGCATGGGCGGTGGTTAGCGTGATAGCTGGAATAATTGCGTTATTCTTCGTTGAACCCAAGATTGACACTGAACGGTTTACATTGCGCAGGTATGTGACTCTGTCAAGCCCCCATTTCATGAAGAC
>CAYHFH010000058.1:4700-6362 GCA_964355865.1 uncultured Gammaproteobacteria bacterium | reverse complement strand
GTAGTTCAATGGATAGAATGCGGCCCTGCGAAGGCTGTGATGGCAGTTCGACTCTGCCCAGGAACGCCACGTCAAACGTGGCTGTCGAGTTTGACTCGACGCATTGACATTTCTTAACGACCCCGAGGACGTTCGGCTGAGCTCAGTCGAAGCCCTTGTCGAGGGAGAGTTTAGAAATGACAATGCCCTCCAAGTTTGATAAGACTTGAGGTAAGTTGCGGAGGGCAGCATGCTGTGGAAAGGTGCCGGAGCGGTTAAACGGCCAGGTCTCGAAAACCTTGGGGGTCGAAAGGCTCACGCGAGTTCAAATCTCGCCCTTTCCGCAATTTTCCAAGTCCGATTGTATGAAAAAAAGGATCTTACTCACTGGGGATGATGGGTATCAATCAGTCGGCACCCGACTTGTTCTCCGCGCTCTTGGCAACTCTGTTGATCTCACCATTGCCGCGACCAAATCCCAGATGAGTGGCGTAGGAGGACACGTGAGTCTGAAGACTGGTGCCGCGTGGGGAGAGGACATGGTTGACGGAGTGAAGGCATTATGGGTAGATGGATATCCCGCCGATGTCATGGAGTTGGTTGCCGGAAATTTTCCTCCATTTGACTACATCGTATCCGGATTAAATCTCGGTGCAAATGTAGGCCCCGGATTTCCATCGGGCACCATCTCCGCAGCGGTGCATGGGGTCGCGCTACATATTGCGCCAAAGGCGATCATCCTTTCCTGGCATGTAGGAGCAGAACATTTTTTACGACCACATGACGTCAACGAGTCCCTTACTCCATACGATCCGTATCCCCTCCAAACCCTCTCGTCGCTATTGCAAAAACTTTTTGAAGTGGATTTATGGGGTGCATCGATCGTGAATATAAATATTCCGGAAAAGTTGACGCATCGCGCCCGGATCACAAAGCCATTGGATAATTTGCAGACATTTTATAATTATCCAACAGTAAAAGATGAAAAGACTCACCGGTTTGATTACGTCATCGGCGACATTCCGTCTTCAAAAAATCACCTCCCCGACGAAGAAGTCGGTGCGCTTATGGAAAATGTCATCGCCATCACCCCATGGCAAAAAAATATGTTTTCTGACGGTATATATAAGGCGATTGATGCAAAAGATATCCAATTATGACGATCACGATTTGCGGCAGCATGCAGTTTCATGAAGAGATGCTCGAGTATAAAAAGAAGCTTGAGAGCCTCGGTCATGTCGTATTTGTACCGAAGGGAGTATATGACATTACGAAGAACGAGGCATATAAAGATAGTGATGAAGAAAAAGTACTTATCAAAGTTGAGTACGATGTCATCCGTGATCATTTTAATTTTATTCAGCAGGCCGAGGCGATTTTAGTTCTGAATTTTGACAAGAAAGGAATTGCCGGATATATCGGGGGGAATACGTTTCTTGAGATGGGAATCGCATTTTGGTTAGGTAAAAAGATTTTTCTTCTTCGTCCCGTTCCTCAGATGGATTACCTGACGGAAATGCATGCGTTGCAACCAGTCGTGCTTGATGGTGATCTGACAAAGATCCGATAATTTCCTTCGAAATGCCAATTGAGGTATACTTACAGGATAAAAATCAGTCGCGTGCGTGCCGTCTGGGAGTGAATAGTGCGCGACACATTGTAGGGAAGATCGTTGGGAAGAAA
>CAYHFH010000058.1:0-4690 GCA_964355865.1 uncultured Gammaproteobacteria bacterium | reverse complement strand
GTCACGACACCTTTAAGGAAATGTAGTTGGGAGAAAAACCTTGGTTTTTCCCCAGTGAAGCTCTCGTAGTTCAATGGATAGAATGCGGCCCTCCGAAGGCTGTGATGGCAGTTCGACTCTGCCCGGGAGCGCCACGTCAAACGTGGCTGTCGAGTTTGACTCGACGCATTGACATTTTTTAATGATCCCGAGTTTATCGAGGGAGAGTTTAGAAATGACAATGTCCTCCTGAATTCGCTCTTCGAGCCGTGTACGAACAGTACTGAAAAGGCGAGGAGTAAGAATAGGCGGGCAACACATTATGAAAAATACAAAATCTATCACCAATCTCGTCTACGAAGCAGCCGTCGTCAAACGCATGCAGCGGACCGGTTGGCAGATTCTTGGGGATAACCAGGAAGGCGTGGGCGAGCACACGTTCATGACATGTGTTATTGCCTATTTTCTCGCCAAAGAGCTTAACGCTAATCTCGAGACGGTGCTCGTTATGTCCGTGTTTCATGATTTCCATGAAGCGCGCACCGGGGACCTGGATAAAATCGCGACGTTTTATTTGACGCGGGATCAGGATAATGCCAACAGAGATATTTTTCAGGTAATTGACGACGGGCTACTTGCCAAACTTGATGACTTTGAGAAGAAGGAATCACTCGAAGCGCGTGTCGCGTATGAAGCCAACGTGATTGCGTTTCTCGTCGAGCTCAAGCTTTTGGAAGAAAAAGGGAACACCCACGCCCGCGAGTGGTTGGATGGCAACCTCACTCGGTTGCGTTTGCCGGAGGCCATTGAGCTTGCGAAGGATTTGGCAGCATCCGATTCCCACGATTGGTGGAAAAATCTACGCGCGACGCTGCACGAAGAATTTTCGAAGTGAACATTATTTTGTCCTTTTTCTCCACAATCTGATTTCAGAAAAGAAACGTTCGCCGGTAGCAATTGCAACTCCCACAATAATCACGATACCTCCTAGGACAAAGTTTGCCGTGAGTTGTTCGCCGAGAAATATCATATTAAAGATCACACCGGAAACCGGTTGGAGATAGGTGGTGAGCGATGCGGTCGTTGCGGAGGAGAGCTTGATGGTCCATTGATAGAGAAGAAGTGGCGCCACGGTGACGAATATTCCCAGATGCAGGAAGGTGAGCCAGAGACCGTCTTCCATAACTCTTGGAAGGTATGACGGTTTCCACGAAAACAACGTTATGACGCCAAATAGGAGACAGGAAGAAAAAATGGAAAGGCCGCTGATTGTGATTGGTGACTGGTTGTGAGTGGCGGAAGCTTTTTGTGATCCGATGCTGTAGACAGCCCAAACGATGACTGCCAGTAGATAGAAGAGATTACCTCGAAGGTCACCGGAAAGGTTCTGGCCGGTTTCAAGCGTAGGCAGGAGCGTAATCATGAGGACGCCTCCCAGACCTACGAGAAGGCCAATTATTTTTTGGATGTTTATGCGTTCGGCAATAAATTGTCTTGCGAGTAAAGCGGTCACAATCGGCGCCCCGGCGTATATCATGGTTGCGGCGTTGGCAGATGATGATTGGAGTCCGATGTAGAACAGCCCCACATTAACGCCGCTTAGAAGCGATAACGGGAGTAGTTTCGTCCAGTCTATATTTCTTTCCCGTTTTTCTTTCAGGAAAAACGGAAGGATGACGAGCGAGGCAATGAGATAGCGTAGAAATCCTGCCGTGAATGGATCAAATGTTCGTACAACGACTTTTGATATTCCGGCTGAGGACCAAAGGAGCGATGCGGCGATGATTGCAATAAGGGCCTTGGTGCGATCGGACATAGGGTTACACGTACTCCGTAGTCAATTCTTCAATAAATGCCGCAAGCCCATCGTGTTCCAGGGAATCAATAATGCGATCGGCCTGGTCTTGTAATTCCGGTACCGCGTTGCCCATCGCAATCTTATATCCGACTCCGGAAAACAGATGAAGATCGTTGAGTCCGTCTCCGACACCGATTGTTTCGCTGGTGGCAATTTCCAACATTTCACAGAGTTTGCCGACGGCATGTTTTTTTGTGGCCATACTATGGGTAATATGCAGGTCGATCCGACCGGGCGTTTGACTGTGCACCTTAGTGGATGTGACTCCCTTTACGGCTACTAGTTTCTTGCATATCTTCGTCGCATGAGTCTCGGAGACGGCTTGAGCATTAATATAATTAATTGCAAAATTATGATCGCGGTCTGCAGCAGGTTTGCCATCTCCCGGATATTCATCATTGACGAGAATTTCATAGGAGTATGGATTCAATAGTTTTATTACCTGCGTCACGTCATATGGATCGATAAGTACTTGCCACAATATATTTCCTGTCTGCGGATCAACAATTTGTGTACCGGCAGAAATGATACATGGATCCTTGAGGTCCAGCGCCCGCATAATGTGTTTAGAAAATGTCCATGCTCTTCCGGTTGCACAGGAAAAATACAGAGTACCCTTTTTGGATTTGAGCGTGTTGATGAGCCTGTCGGACGGCGCACCGTTTGGCAGAGCCGGAATCGCCGTCCCATCAAGATCAAAAATTACTGCTTTATATTTCATATGCGGAGAACTATTTACAAAGTTATAACCTATTGTAAAACTACTGTATTACCTCCAGAACAATTGAATTACAGCAATTTATCTATATAAGGCCATACCAATTCAAAAATTTTCTTGTGACCATCGGTATTCGGATGTAAACCATCAGAAAGCAAACCTCCGTTTTTAGATTGGAATTCAGAAAAAATATCGATAAAAGGGACAGCAAATTTTTTACTATTGTTTTTCACTATTGCGTTAAATGCCTTAATTCGCTCATTAAGATATGAATACTTTTCATCCCATGGATTGGTTCGTTTTTCATCAACAGGATTTAAACCAACACAAAAAACCGTATCTGTATATGTCTTTGCGATTCGGACTATCTGTTCCTGATTATTTTGAAACAGCTCACTGGAAACAAGCGATTTTTCTCCGATAGTCATGACGCGAGAATCGTTGGTGCCAATACTTACTACAATAATCGTTTTCGGATAAAAAAGACGTGCTTTTATTTCACTCTCCATACGACGAAGTAGATCACTAGTCGTGTCTCCTGGAACTCCAAGATTAAACACGTGACCTTTCCATTTATCTGGTTCAGCAATAACCCGTTGAATAACGCTTTGACGAATCCGATGAACCCAACCACCCTGCTCATCCCAATTACCATGGGTAGAACTTGCACCAAAAATGAGTATTTGAAACTTGTTCATATTATTTAGGTTCTAATCCCGCTTCAAATATTTCTTCAATAACCCATTTATTGTTTTTCTTCCATATCCACTTTTTAGGTATACTTCTCGATTCTTTGCGTCTACTTTATCAAGAAACGCCTCGTAAAAAATTAGTTTATATGGACGAAATGGTTTTGTCGCCTGACTTTCTCCATTGTTATGCTGTTTGAATCGTTTGATCAAATCCGTCGTATACCCTATGTAAAAACTACTGTCTTTCTGGCTCTGTAATATATACACGTAATAAAAGACCACATTTACGTGGCGTCGCGTAATAAATTTATGAAAATTTAAACGCGACTGCAGCGTTGAACGTAATGCCGCTTTGCGGCAAACGTTCTTACGCTGCGGAGGAGACAGGACTCGAACCTGCGAGGGATTGCTCCCGTACGCTTTCCAAGCGTATGCCGTAGCCGCTGGGCCACTCCTCCAATAAAACGGATTATATCATCTGTTTGAATCAGAGCGAGTCATGATATTATCAAGCAGAGATCGAAGTGATCAGGTAACGAGGGAAATTAATATATAACAATATGAATCTCTTTCTAGCCTCTAGCGTTAACTTTGTAGCAATCGGTATTGCAGATAAAGTCCGTACTATCACCAAGAATAATCGACTCGTTTTTATTACAACCGCATCCGAGGTTGAAAAAGGTGATCTATCGTGGCTTGATGATGATCGGCAAGCACTCAAAAACGCTGGCTTTCTGGTAGAAGATTTTTCCATCACCGGTAAAAACCAAGAACAAATTTTAGGTAAATTTAATGGAGCCGGAAGCGTCTGTGTCGCAGGTGGAAATACTTATTATTTACTTGATCAAGTCCGTAAAAGTGGTTTTGACAAAATTATAAATAGTTTTGTTAATAACGGATTGATGTACATCGGTTCAAGCGCCGGATCACTTCTGGCTGGACCAAACATAGAAACGAGTTTGGATGACCCGAAAATTACACCCGAACTTATTGATTATACCGGACTGAACTTGATTGATGTTGCAGTGCGCCCTCATTGGGGAAGTGAACATTTTATAGAGAGATATCATCAAGAAATGGATAGGTTATATAGTTTAAAGCAAAATATGATTCTCCTAAGAGACAATCAGTATCTTTATGTTAAAGAAAGTTGGTATCAGGTAATCACCTGTGCCTAAATAGGTTTGTTGAGTTTTTTGTATTATTTGTTCAGGTGGAAAAATTGAGGTTTTGAAATAGGTTATAACACTGTATTTAGACAACATGTTTTTAACTTGAGATGGGTAGGTATGAAAACTATTCTTGTTGATGCACTAGATACGTTTGTCATTGAGGGAGAAGGTATTTTTAGACAGATGCAGGATCTCCTGGATACATTTCCAAATAGGAAAATTATATTGACAGGAGCAAATGATGAACAGTTTGAGGAGTTTGGTTTGAAAA
>CAYHFH010000057.1:0-6396 GCA_964355865.1 uncultured Gammaproteobacteria bacterium | reverse complement strand
ATCGTTCTCATCAGTTTGCTCGTGTTATCGATTGCCACGACGATTGCCCTCTCCCTCATTGGGAGATCGACGACCGATGTGGCGATTAGCAATCAGATTACGGAATCAACACGGGCGTTTAGTGCGGCTGAGGCTGGCATCGAAGAGGCGTTAAAATCCGGCGTTGGAACGAGCGGCGCCCAAGTCCTGACGGCAGGTGTGTCCTACACGGTCGCAAAAGCTGATATTGGAGGGGCGGCAGGAGCGTATGTTTTTCCGAAAAAAGTCAGCCGGGGGGTGACGGAGACATTGTGGCTCGTCAATCACAATCCGGATGGTTCGCTCTCTGAAACACCCACGTATACTGCCGCGGGTATTGATGTCTGCTGGAGTGGAGAATCCACGACACCGGCTATGAGCGTTTCGATTTTTTATAAAACAGCCGGAGGGAGCTACCGGGTAGCACGCGGCTCGTATGATCCGGATAGTACCCGCGCTCTCACGAATAATTTTTCCGCGGTAACGGCGACCACCGGTGGATGTGGAGCAGGCACGGGAACGACCTACAAACAAACCATTTCGTTTGCCGGCTTTTCCCCGGCTATCGTTCCGGCAACGGACACCATCCTCATGATGCGTTTGGCTCCGGTCTATGCGGATACAAATCTTGCGGTGAGCGCAACCAGCGCGCTTCCCCTTCAAGGGAGCAAGTTGGAATCGACAGGAATTAGCGGTACAGGAATCACGAGGAAGATCGTGGTGTATCAGCAATACCGTTCCCCGCCAAGCGTGTTTGACTCCGTCATCTATAGTCAGGGATCGTTTGGACATTAATCCCATATGGATTCAATTATTGGACTGGACATCGGATCGCATAGTATTAAACTCGTGGAAATAGGCCGCCGCAAAGATGAAGCGGTACTTTTGGCTGCCGGTTCCATCCCCACCCCGCCAAAAGCCATCCTTGCGGTCAATCCGGAAGATTTGGAGAGTATTGCAACGGTGGTCAAAAAATTGTGGAAAGAAACGGGCGCAATCACGAAAAATGTGAACATCGCCCTTCCCGAGTCTCAAGTTTTTACCCGGGTCATTGAAGTGCCGCAGCTTTCCGACCGGGAACTGACAAGCGCCATCAAGTGGGAAGCGGAACAGTACATTCCCTTGCCCTTGGATCAGGTGACGGTCGACTTTACGATCCTTCGGGAGGCTCGGGAAACCGGAACAAATAAAATGGAAGTATTGCTCGTCGCAAGTCCGAAGACGCTTGTGGAAAAATATGTCACGATATTGGAGCTCGCGGAATTGACTCCTGTGGCCGTCGAGACGGAGATCATTGCGGCGGCCAGATCGCTTATCCGGTCAACAGGATCAGTACGGACGGTGATGATCGTGAGTCTCGGCGCCCAGACGACGGATTTGGCGATTCTCCGGAATGGTATTTTTTCGTTCACCCGGTCGATTAGTTCCGGAGGAGAAGCGCTCTCCCGGGCGGTCGCCCAGGCTTTTGGATTTGAAATTTCTCAAGCAGAGGAATTTAAGAAAACATACGGCATTGAAAAAGATAAACTAGAAGGAAAATTATTGACCGCCGTCTCCCCCATCATGGATACCATTATCAGCGAAATGAAACGGGCAATAGCCTACTATCAGGAGAAATATAAGGATGAAAATATTGGGGTGGCGATCATATCCGGTGGTACGGCTAAAGTGCCCGGTATGGTCGTCTATATGGCCGAGAAACTCGGTGTTGAAGTGCAACTTGCCAATCCGTGGCTGGGAATTGTCCGGGATCCCCGATTTCATGTACTCGACACTGAGGGACCGGTATTCAGTGTTGCTGTAGGACTTGCGTTTCGATGACGACGTCCTGGAATGGGTATACGTATGGCTAAATCCTCTGATATAAATCTTCTGAAGGCCAAGACCATGCTCACGCCGCAGTGGGTCGCCATAGAGGGACAATTGCGCACGGTAAGCGTGGTCCTTCTCATCGTTCTCGTATTATCCGGATTATTTTTTGGCATAGGGTACGCCATCTTGCGCAGTCAATTGGCGGCAGTATCCGCACAAAAACAGACGCTCATGACAGCAATCGGCGGACAACTGCGTAAGGAAGGACTGTTCGCGTCACTCAAAGATAGGATCGCGATAACAGGTCGGATTCTTGAACAGCAGCGATCGTGGCTTGGTGTATTGGATTTGATTGACCGTATCACCGCTTCAGGGACACGTACTTCGTTTTCGGTAGGTGAGAATGATGAAGTGAATTTGAGTATTACCAATAAGACGCTTGAGGATACGTTTCGGGTCGTCGAGCGGGTGCTCACAGAAGTAGCTGACAAAACAATAGCAAATCCAATCCTCGAGTCCGTGCAGTACCAGAAGGATGGGGTGGTAAAAGTATCACTCACGTTTACACCAATATTTTAATATGGATCGATATATCAGACGATTTTTACGTATCTATCAAGGATTTGTGATATCCGGGGTCATTTTGCTTTTTGGAACGCTTGGCTTAGTATTCGCGGTCATTCCCGGCGTTCGTGCTACCGGCGATCTCTATGATAGTCTCAAGGCGGTCGAGCGGGACGTAGGAGTGCTTAAGGGTAAGCTCGCGCTTCTCGTGGCCCTCAATGAGGAGGATATCCGGGATAGGCTGATTCTGCTCGTATCGGCGGTACCACAGGAAAAGTCCGTACCGACGATATTTAGCACGATCGAAGGCCTCGCTCAACAGTCCGGGGTTAGCATCATTGACCTGAGTCTCACCAGTCCGGGAACGCTTGCCAGTATGTCTGCTGCAATACGCGCTTCAGCATCAGAGAAAAAGATTGGCGCAAGTACTCTCCCTTTTGTGCTTACGGCATCCGGAACCTATGATCAAATCAGGGGTTTTGTCGGAAAAATTAATGCTATCCGGAGGATATTTGACGTGACGAATTTTGATATATCCATTAGTGTCACGGGGCTCACCCAGGTGCGGCTTTCGCTTACTGCATTCTACCAACCATTACCGACGAAAGTAGGAAGTATACAGGCGCAGGTTACCCCGCTCTCACAAAAAGAAGAAGCAATACTCGTAAAAATAATCCAATATCCGGATGTATCTCAGGGTTTCACGGAATCTCTTACGCCGCTCACGGGCGGGAAACGCGATCCTTTTGCGCACTAATGTGATCTTTTTTCCATTGTTCTATTTTTTTATGATCGCCGGATACGAGCACTCCCGGCACGCTCATGCCTTTATATTCTTCGGGACGGGTGTATTGAGGATACTCGAGGAGCGGTGATGAGGAAGATAATGAAAAGGATTCAGATGATGTAGCTGCTTCTTTGAGTACTCCAGGGAGAAGCCGGACAATTGCATCAGTCACCACCATCGCGGGTAGTTCTCCTCCGGTGAGTACATAGTCACCAATGGACATGGATTCGTCGACGAGCATTTTGACCCGTTCATCGACCCCTTCATAATGACCGCAGATGAAGATGAGATGATCAAGCTTGGCAAGTTCCCGTGCCTTTGTTTGCGTGAAGGTGGTACCTCGGGGATCCAGTAATATTACTCGTTCTTTACATTTGACATTTGACATTTGACATTTGACATTGCTCAAAGCCTTATCAATTATGTCTACTTTGAGCACCATCCCTACTCCTCCACCGTACGGATGGTCGTCAACGGATTTATACGTGTCATCGGCAAAGTCGCGGATATTGATCGTTTGGATGGTTACCCTGCCTTTACCCTGCGCACGTTTGACGATTGAATACTCAAAGGGGCCGGTGAACATTTCAGGGAAGAGGGTGAGGATGGAAATACGCATATGAGCGTAATAAACGAATAAACGAATAAGGAATAAATAAATAATCGAATGAATTAAATCCTTTTTTCTATTAGTTTATTGGATTATTTGCTTATTCGTTTATTGGATTATTCTCAATAAGTTCTACATCCGCGTAGACTCCGCGTTTGGCGGCGATAAGTTTGACCAGATCCCGGATTGCCCGAATAATCCGACCACTTTTTCCGATGACTTTGCCCATGTCTTCGGGATGGCAGGTCAGCCGAAGAATTGTCCGATCCTCATTCACTTCTTCGATGACGGATACGTCATCGGGGTGATCCACAATTGAGGCCACAAGAAAAAGAAGCGTATCTTTCATAGTGAGACCTTTACTAATTTTGCTGCAGCTGGGGTCAGCTGTGCACCAACGGAAAGCCAATAATCGACGCGGTCACGCTTGATGCTCACTTGGGGAGGTGAAACGAGCGGATTGTAAAAGCCTAATATTTCGATAGCCCGTCCGTCGCGCCGTTTTCCTTCTTCCATAGCAACGAGCCTGTAGGTTTTTCTATTTTTTGTGCCTGTTTGTGTGAGACGGATTTTTACCATAGAATCACTATTCTATCAAAGTTTGCCCATTGCGGCAAGCGCATTCGTCGCGGCAGCATTTTCCGCTTCTTGTTTGGATTTGCCCATGCCACTGCCGAGTACTCGGGTATCGGCTTTTGCTTCTACCCAAAATGTCTTCGCATGATCCGGTCCTTCACTTTTTGTGACGGTATACGTCGGCGATATACGGCTTTCACTTTGGATGATTTCCTGAAGCAGACTTTTATAATCAATGTAGGATTTATTTTTCACAATGTCATCTACCTTCGGATAAAGATGCTTTTCTAAAAAGTCCCGGGCAACCGTACTGCCTTGATCCAGAAATAGAGCACCCAGGAGCGCCTCAAAGGTGTCCGCAAGGAGCGAACTATTGGTGCGTCCTCCGGAATCTTCCTCGCCGCGGCTTAAAAATAACAGATCACCAAGATGCAGTTCCCGCGCGCTATCGGCAAGGCTTTTGGTTTTGACGAGACTGCTGCGGATGTTCGTGAGTGTCCCCTCGGGATCCGTGGGGTATTTAGTAAAGAGAAAGTGCGAGGTGTGAAATGATAATACGGCGTCGCCTAAAAATTCCAACCGTTCATTGGACTCTTTCACTCCGTGCGATTCATTCAGGTACGAGCGGTGATAAAAAGCAGCCTTTAGGAGTTCCTGGTTCGTAAACGTAATACCGATGGTTTGTTGGAGATCGTCAAAGGTCATAGTGTTTTTAGTATGGTTCCTAGTACGCCGTTGACAAATTTCGGACTATTTTCGTTTCCGTAGGACTTGGCGAGCTCGATTGCCTCATCGATGATGACTTTAGGCGGTTCTTTTTTTTCGATGACGAGTTCGTGGGCGGCTAGGCGCAAAATAGCGAGATCAATTTTGGCGATTTTATCCGTCGGCCACTCCGGGGCTGCATCTTGTATTGCCCCATCGAGCGAACCCACATGCGGCAGAATATCTTCGATCGAATGATCTGCAGTACTAGGCTGAAACGAGTGGGCAAACAGTTGTTGCATCCGGTCAATCCGATGCTGGTGACGGGGATCTTGGGAGGTTTTCATGGACGCTTATTTCTTTTTCGTATGTTTGACTTTCTGTGGTACGGTCACTTTTCCGTCATACCATCCACATGATTTACATGCCCGGTGAGGCAAGCGGAAAACCCCGCATTGGGAGCACGCAATGATACTCGGCAGGGAAAATGCCTTGAACCATGCGGCCTCGCGTTTGCCGCCGCGTCTCGAGCTATGTCTTCGTTTGGGTAAGGGAGCCATGTCGTTTAACGATAAACAAAGTAACAAATTGACAAGTCACTTTGTCATTTTGTTAATCTTGTCCACTGTGTGTTATTGTACTCTCCTCCAGTCTCTCTCTCAAGAGGGGAAATGCGTCGAGGGTTGGATCCTGGGTAACAAGTTTTTTTACTGACGTTTGGGTTTCGGCGATGAGGGCAGTATCGGTCCAACGCGCAATATGGAGATCCGGAATTCCATGTTGGCGTGTACCGAATAGCTCACCCGGACCGCGAAGCGCAAGGTCGATTTCAGCCAAAAGTGGTCCGCTATGTGTGGTTTCCATGGCTTTGAGGCGGTTCTGGGTTTGCTCCTCAATCTGTTCAGTAAAGAGAAGACAATATGATTGGAGCGTTCCCCTTCCGACCCGGCCGCGGAGTTGGTGGAGCTGCGATAAGCCGAAGCGTTCGGCCGCTTCAATGATCATAATCGTCGCGTTGGGAATATCGATACCGACTTCGACGACCGGTGTGGCGACAAGAATCTGCATATCCCCGCGCCGGAAGCCGTCAAGCACGGCATTTTTTTCTTTTGGCTTCATACGGCCATGGAGGAGTCCGAGAGTGTGTCCCGGGAACAGGGTGACGAGCCGTTCATATTCGGCTTTTGCTGACTTGACAGCCGCGAGCGTCTCAGACTGGTCGATAAGCGGGCAAATGACGAATACCTGGCCGCCGGTTTCGCTTATTTGTGCCGTGATCCAGGGATAGCTTTTTTCCCGTTTTTCGTTTGGTACGACCCATGTT
>CAYHFH010000056.1:0-6412 GCA_964355865.1 uncultured Gammaproteobacteria bacterium | reverse complement strand
ACGGCGGGAAGCTCATATACTTGGTTGATACAGAAAAGATCAAGGCGTTGAAGTTCCCAACATTTTGGTTTGAGCCGTCGCCACAAGGCAAATTTATGCTCCAAATTGCATTTGGCCAAAGCAAATATTATGTGGACTCGCTCTCCGAAAACACGAAACGAGGCCTCAGGCAAAAAGTGCGCAATGGGGTGTTTCCCGCGTGTGCTCCCATAGGATATCTCAATGACGTTCGCACCAAGTCGATCGTCATTGACGCGATTAAAGGTCCCATTCTCAAAGCAGCGTATCAACTCTACGCGAAGAATGGTTCCCGTCTTGAGGACATTGCGCACTTTTTGGAGTCAAAAGGAGTGGTTTCCCGAGGCAATCGTCCGTATCATCGTACTATTGTCACCCACATCCTCTCCAATCCTTTTTACATCAGCCTGTTTCGCTACGGAGGCGAGATCCACGAAGGAACTCACGAGCCACTTATTTCAAAGAAACTGTTTACCAAGGTGCAAGAGATTTTGAAAGCGCGTGGGAAAACGGTAGTAAAGACTGACACTCCCAAGGCCTTCACCGGGCTTCTTCGCTGTGGCACCTGTGGCATGATGATTACGGCGGAAATCAAAAAGAAGTACTATCAGCAAACCAATCATCATGCCACCTATACCTACTATCGTTGCACGAGAAAATCGCCAACTATCCCATGCAATGATCCTTTTATCCGCGAAGAAGCCTTGGATACAGCGCTTTCCCATCTATTGCAAACAGTTTCTTTGTCTCCAGATTGGGCAGACAAAATGAAGGAACAAATGAAAACAGATTCTCTAAAATCTACCCAATCCGTCGTTCCGATTGTTGCAGGGAAACAACAAGAAATATCAAAACTATCATTGAAACTCCAGCGTCTGCTTGATTCGTATCTTGATCAGGATATCGACAAAGAAACCTACCGGAAAAAGAAGCAACAATTTATCATTCAAAAGCAGACGCTGGAGGAAAGTATTTTGACCCTGCAACAATCGTCAAATGCGTGGCTCGAACCAATGAAAACATGGATTTCGGACGCCTCTACTGCTGCGTCCGTCGCACGGGGCAATGACTTAATGAAAAAGGAGTTGTTTCGCAAAGCCTTCGGCTCGAACCTTCGCCGGACCCACCAAACAGCGCGCGGGAGCGCGCTCGAACCCGGGTGGGTGACCATGGAGTCGGACCATGCGCCTCTTTCTTATCAGGAAAGCGTTCTACCGCTGAACTAGTCACCCTAATACTTGATGAGCGTTGAGGCGCGAAGGGGAATTGAACCCCTGCATAGAAGTTTTGCAGACTCCCGCGTTACCACTTCGCCATCGCGCCGCGTCATACGCGGCTGGCACGTATGACGTGCCGCCGCATCCAGATTCTATCATGTTCACATACCCGCACTCAATAAGACCGTCGTTAAAACATCCCCATCTGCCTGCTCGCATCCACGACTTCCTGAGGATACGAAAAATCGACAGGAAACGATTTGTGATTATTCCACTTATCGACGTATTTCAGGTATTTATTCCGTACGCCGAAATCATAGAGATCCCGCGTGAGCATCACATCCGCCTCACAATAAAATTTCAGTTTCGCAAGTTGCTCCGGATCCTGACTCTTCCAATATTCAACGGCATTCAATCCATTATCTACCTTTCCCGCACCTAATGATTCTCCCGCCAATACTGCTAAACTGAGATTATGTCCTAAAGCTTCCCGCACTGAATTCATGATGTCAAAATGAGGCAGTCGCGCAAAAGCAGAAGGAGCGAGCGGCTTGAGCACGGGTACATCAAACTTGAGACTGTTAAACCCGATGACGCGTTTGACGCCGGCAAGCGCCGGCCAAAAGTCCGCAAGTTCATGTTCCCAAAAACTTTTCATGACCCCGCTTATTTCGCGTTGCTCTTCATCAACTTTACGAATATAGACGGAGACGATGGATACCCCGAGTAGCGCGGGATCGCCGTCTTCAACTTCGGAAAAAAGTTTTTTGGTTTCTATATCAAAAATCGCTTCATCTATCATAGGTTCATTTGCTTCCAAATATAAATGCTGCAAAGTATCCGGCTACTCCGCCGCACCCATGACTCATGGTGCGGTCCTGGATCGCTTCTTTGTGTCCGGTGAGCGACTGATCCCACCCGTATTCGACGATATGCACGCCCGACTGTGGCTGTGCGCCGCCGAAGAGCACTTCCGTCAGATACGAAAAGTCCCGCTGATCCTGCGCATATTTGGCAAAACCTGCATGGCCGTCTATTTTCCCGAGAGCCAGCTGTTCGTCCGCACGCTTCTGGGCAATCGAGCAAAGTGTATCACTTCGGGTAATTTCTCCGATTCCGTGTCCGCGGCGGTACGTATTGATTGCGGTAAAGAGTTCATCATTGGTGCTCATCCGGTCGTCGGGCGGCAACCACATCACGGTCGTATGCTCATCCACTTTTTCCCGCCGGAATGCACTTGTGGGCTCTGGTTTCGAATTCGGATTTTTCCAAAAATTATTGAGGTCATCACAAGCTTTCCGTTGCGTTTGAAAATGAACCCCGTCGGGCCCCACACACTCAATCGAGTCTAGTCCCGGATCCCTCGGCTTTGGAGTCGCAGTAGGGGCAGGGGATGGCGTGAGTGTCGGTGTCGGACTATTCGTTGGCGTTTGGGTGGGTGGGACTAAATCACCAAAAGATTTTTGTTCGACCCGTGTTTGTACGATCGTCGTCGGGCGGGCGACAAAGACATTTGTGATAAAAAGCACCACCGCGATAATCGATAGAATAATTGCAGGCATAGAAATTATTATAGTGTTTTTGCTATACTCACGCCATCGCGTATGATTTTATCCGATCACGACATCAAAATTGCCATATCGACCAAACGCATCACGATCACGCCAAAGCCGGATCTCGTGACCCAACTCGGGTCCTGCTCCGTTGATCTCCGGCTCGGACGACAGTTCCGCATCTTTGATCACAGCAAATTTGCCTACATTGATCCAAAAAATACGACGCTGACGGCTACCATGATGAAAGATGTGGTCGTCAAACCCAACGAGCCGTTTATGCTTCAGCCCGGCGATTTTGTCCTGGCAACCACCATGGAAACGCTTTCTCTTCCCGATGACCTCCTTGCCCGTCTCGAAGGCCGGTCAAGTCTTGGAAGATTGGGCATTGTCGTACATTCGACTGCTTCGGTCTTTGATCCCGGATGGCGGGGCATGATCGTCATGGAACTTGGCAATCTCGGCCGGATGCCGGTTGCGCTCTACCCGGGTATGCGTATCTGCGCCCTTACCTTTGAAGAACTCACGAGTCCCGCTGATGTGCCGTATTACAAAAAGAAGTCCGCCAAATACGCCGGTCAAAATAAACCGGAAGCTAGTAAAATCTCACAGGAAAAATAAATAATGATAACTAATTGGCCAATATTGTATAAAAACGTCCTTGCCGTCAAAGACCCTACGAGCCCCGTGGGGGTTGCCGTCATGTGGACGGAGCGGCAGGTGGTCGCCGACATGCTTAAAGACCAAAATTACTGCGCCATCGGCAACCTCTACTCAAGTGCCGGCATCAGCGCCATGATTCGGAACATCTACGCCAACCCTCATATCCGCAAGCTTGTCCTGTGGGGCGCGGATCTTTCCCGCAGCGGCCAAGCGCTCATCGCGCTTATGCAAAATGGTGTGGACAGCGACCACTTTATCATCGGAGACGAAAAAAAAGGCCAGATAGAAAAAGAAATCGGGAAAGACGCGATCGATCTTTTCCGCAAATCCGTAGAAGTGGTTAACCTCCGCGGTAAACCCGTTTCCGAACTCGTCAATGCAGTCAACACATTGAGCCATCTTACCGTCCAACCATTCAGCCATACTCAAGTTTTTCCCACCTCCCGGCCGAAGCCTTTTACGTATCCCAGTGAACAGATTGGGATGAGGATCCATGGGAGTACGGTTGCCCAAACATGGCTCAAAATTCTTCAAAATATTCTTCGCTATGGACGCAATAAAACGACCCGCTACACCCAGGAAAACGAACTCAAGGAGCTGCTTAACGTCATGGCCGTCGTCTACGACGAAGATCCGGACAATCCCTATGTTCCGCATTTCTTTCCCTTTACGCAAATAGATCTCGACAGCTACTACCCACAGGTCCTTTCTCCCAAGCAAATTCCGGGCATTGCCTATACGTATGGGCAACGTTTGAGAAATCATGACGGCGTGGACCAGATTGCCAACATTATTGAACTTATCAAAACCCGCCCCTTTAGTAAAAAAATGATCGCCGTCACAGCCCGCGTCGCCGAAGACTGGAATCAGGTCAATAAAGGGGATACTCCCTGTCTCACGCAAGTGATCTTCTCCATCCAGGACGGGAAGTTGTTTGCGACCACTCATTTTCGCAGCCAGGATATGGTCCACGGGTGGCCGCGTAATGTATTCTCTCTCCGGAAGATGCAAAAAATGATTGCCGAGGAAACCGGCTACCCCATGGGGGCATTCGTCATGATTACCCATAGCGCTCATATTTACAGTGATGATTACGCGCTCGTCGAAAAAATTCTTACCGAAAACTACGAGAAGGAACTTGGCTATACGAGCCGATCGATGTTTGAAGAGGATCCCCGTGGCAATGTTACAATCGAAATCGAAGAGGTGCAGAAAAACGGTGTAGGCAGGCCAACAAAATATGCCACGAAACCTCCTATAAATACGACGTATGAAATCGTGGCCAAGCTCTATGCGCCCAATGGCGGGCTTCTGCTCAAAGAATGGCGGGGGACGACAGCCATGGAAATCTATATCGCTATGGTCAACATTGGTGACTATTTGACATTACCCAGCCACCTAATATATATAGGAAGTGAACTCCAACGCGCCGAGTACGCAATCAAGGAAGGGAGAGTCGCTGAATTCTCCCAAGACCCAGCGGCAAATAAATCTTTATGAATGTTCCAGAAATATATGATGGTTCGACTTCAGGTGGTACTCAGCAGGAAATTCATGATGGTCACAATGAAGCAAATCTAGCACTTATTCACGCAGAAAAAGCCATAGAAGAGGGAACTGTTCATATCGATCCTGAAGCACATGCAACATTAATTGATTTCACCCTGATGGCAAAAGGTGGAACTGACTAGGATTTTTACTTCCCGCTAAGCTAGCCTTCCAGCGTCCATTTCCAATCGTGGGATTGCATGCGTGATAGATGCAACATTAAGTAACCCAATCTCTTCGCCACTTTTCGTTTCATCACATAAAACAACCGTGCTGCTAAGTACTCCTAATAGATATATCGTTGTCTCATGTCTTTTTTCGTATTCGTTATATTTATCATGAACCCCAGCGGGTAGTCCTTTATCGGATAATAACCGCGGATCGTTTGATATTGCATCATCAAGAATGATCTCTTTTGGTTCTCCTATTGAAAATAAGATCGTTGTTGCCATAGTTATAGAGTCTGCTTCTTCGCCGCACGCGCCTTTACGAGTATTTCATGAAGGTCAAAACCATATTTCTCTTTGGAATTTTCCCTTAGCAAACGTAGAACTTCCGACTCTTGATCAACCGGCCTGATACTGTCTGGCAGAAGCGCCCAATGGGCATATGTATTTAAAGCATCCACCGCTTCCGTTCCCCAAATATCTTCTATTAAACCCTTTTCAGTAACAAGTCTATTGAAATCAAATGGAATCAATTTGATATCTGGTGTCATACTTGGTTTAGGTTTAATTTAGTCATTTGCCTGCACAATAGTAACGCCATTAATAGTCGTCCTTCCTATCGCAGATAGTTCCTCACCGTCCACAATCATCCGTTGTTCAGCTTCTACAGTTTCCAGAATAAATGCGCCGCGTTCACCATAGGAATCTGGAACAACCCAGGCCTCCTCGCCGGGATAAAGAGTAATGCTTTCAGTTACCTTAAGCACCTGAGGCTCACCCAGAGCTTCCTGTCTCTTAGCTATCCGAACAGTAACGAGACTGTCATCTTTTTTCACACCTGATTCGATTGTCTGTATTCCGTATTCATCACGATAGGTCAGGGTATATTGGCTGTCAGGTAGTTGTCGATTTTCTATCTTTAAGGTTGTCATAATAAATTATTGAACAAACTGTCACAGATAGTATCATTCCCTACCGGCACTGCTTGTCATCGTATCTCACAAAAAATTGACAGGATGAAGGTTTACCGCTAGAATCCTGACAATACTGCCCGTTTAGCCTTCTATGACACGTAATCAGACTATTCCGGCCATCCTGCCAACTACTTTTGAATCGATGGTTGCCCCCTGGCTCATGGGTATCGCGCGCAGAGACATCGTCGCGGTTGTTTCCTACCCGGCAAGCGACAGGCAGAGGCGGGTACTGCAACTTCTCGCGGATAATAAAATTCAGAGGAAGTATGGAG
>CAYHFH010000055.1:0-6428 GCA_964355865.1 uncultured Gammaproteobacteria bacterium | reverse complement strand
AAAATTGGGATCGCGCAAAAAGTCTATGGCTTTGCGGTAGTGGGAAGTCTCAAAAAATTTGAGATCATTCGAGAAGTGTAATATTATCTACGCCCAGGACGTCGACCTCGTCTGGCAGGCCTCGGCCAAACCCACACCGACAAAGCCCTCCAATTAATCAAGCACAAAAAAATCCTAGCCTTAAAAGGCGAGGCCTTTTCAGGCTAAATATTCCCCACAATAAAGTGCTATAATCCGCATATGGCAAGCACGGAAGTCAAATGGTGGGAAACTATCCAGGAGCCAAACCTTTGGTGGCATCACCAAAAACATCTCATTCCCGTGTTTCAACTCACCGAACCATCCCGTGAGCCACTATTTGTCTATGCGTCACCAAAACAACATGTGGGGGGGGTAGATGTTACCAATTTACGAACTGAGGTCAGTCATGGATTGTATATAACATATCCGGAGGTGCCAATAGTAAATTTACAAAGTGGTTCAATCGAATATATGACGATAACGAAACGGATAGTAACTGTACAAGTAGAGTTTGTTGGATTTATGGATGATAAAAATCTCCAAGATAAAACGTGGTCACAATGGTTGTAACCATATCTCAAACCCCATCATACTTTTCATACTGATCCGCTACCTATCACTTTGATACTGTATTGCATACAAACATCATCCTTGACACGACCTTCACACCTCACCAGAATGGATACTAATGAACCTTCAAGATTTCCTCACTACCCTCGTTAACGAAAAACTCACTGGAGCCACGCCCGCAGAAACACAAATTGCGGACATGGTCGCAAGCCTCACGGATCGGCTCAATAAATTCATTACGCTCAACATCCTCACCGAACTTGCTACAAAAGATCAAAGCCTCCTCGTCAAATTTCAGACACTGGCCCGCGGCAATACCAAACCGGAAGTTGTTCAGGACTTTATCCAAAATGAAATTCCCGACGGAGCGGCATTTTTAGCAAAAGTTTTATCCGATTTCCGATCGCTGTATATTGGATCATAAATTGTCATCCCCGCGTACGCGGGGATCCAGAGTAAATAACTGGATCCCGGCTCAAAGGCCGGGATGACAGAATTATCATATGGCAGAACCGATTGCTACTGAACTCCCACAACCTCAACGCCTGACCGTCGGCGAAACACCGGTGTATTTTAAAAAACCACTGGAGGTCAACGGCCAGCAGGTCAGTGAATTGACAATCAAAGGAGCTTCAACGCGAGGCAAGGACGGCATCGACAGCAGTGTCCTCCTAATTAATGAACAGAGCCGACGCAGGGGTGAAGAAGGACAAGCATTTGCCAAACCACTTACCAATGTATCAGCTATGGAGGAGGTCGACTGGGAAAAAGTTGGCGGTGTGCAGTACACAATGCCGGATGGCTCAATCCATACGATCACCAAAGACCAGCTATCTCTCGTAAAACCTGAATTACAAGCCCTACCAACTACGCCTTCATCGCAAGAAACTCCCATAGAACAACCCGCGTCGTTACCTCAATCTCCCTCACGCGAAGCGGGATCTGGCTCCGCCAGACAATTTCCAGAACCCAAACTCGCCCGCTCGATCCTCGAAACGTACTCAGGAGAACCGACCACCCTCACGATCGTCGGACTCAAGGCGTACGAGACGCGCGCTCATGATCTCGCTGATAAAGCCATGCAGCTCAAAACGAGTCTCGGCGAACGGATTTGGAAGCAAGGCATTGGTCCGGCGTACTTTCATGAACAGGCACGACAATATTATGACCAAATGCTCAAAGCCGCCCAGTCCCCCTTTGCCGAACAAAGCATCAAAATTGCCGAAGCCGCAGGAAAAAACCGGTATCAGGAACTCCTCAAGAACAAAAATTTCCTAACCCGCCCGACCCGCCAATTTATCGAGTGGATGAAGGACACGCTTGGCGTACAAACGCTTTCCCAAAAATTTGCTCTCGAGGAAATCGCCCACATGAGGGAAACCGGAGAAATCAAGGAACGCGAAACCTTTGACCGGGAGGCAGGAGCCATCCGCAAACGGTTCGAACAGGATGTCGATATCCAGGACCAGTTTATCCGGGGTTCTCTAGGCGAAAAACTCACGATTCTCGATCCCGCCAATGCCGAATACAAACCCCTGGTCGATGTCGTTAAACGATTAGTGAAGCAATACGCCACCGGTGATATCGCCACGAAAAAAGATTTTGACAAAGTCACCGACGAGCTGTTTCAGAAGCACCTAAAAACGGCCAGGCGCGACGTCTTTGACCAGGCAGAGCTCTACACCTCATCTCTCTTTGAGGTTGCCGAAAATCTTCGTGCTAAAGCCAGTCACGAAGGAGGACTTGCCGCCGTCGACGCACAACTTGAAAGTATGCAGGTCCGTCTCGGGATGGGGGTCATGGGCGAGGCAACGGCGCTCGTCCCATCAGATGTCGAAAAAGGCACCAAGGCAGTAGTCCGCGCTGTGGATTGGATGGAGAAAAAAGGGATCATCGGGCCGTTTACGTTTAACGAGGCAACGGTTGCCTCTGCCGTCGCATTGTCCCTCTCACTCTCGTTTCTCCCCCGCATGGGGCTTTCGACTCTGGCCAACGGAGTATTCACCCTGGGCGGAGGATCGGCCGTCGGCGGTCTTTTTGCCGGACTGCGCGAGTACCGAAACCTGGAAAAAGAATATCTGACGCACATCCGTGAGCGCGAATCCGGGCTGACGTTTGCCCCTGACGCCAAACGACGGGCCTGGATGGAAAAGTTCATGGTCGGCCAACGGAGTGCCGATGACCTCATCACCGCTATCAGAACGCCCATCTACGAATCTGATGGAAAAACCCTCCGCTCCTCACTGACGACGGATGAACTTCGCACGAGCATGGCCAACCTCGCCGATGCTAAGGCACGCAGAACATTGAGTGGTCGGACGGACAGCCAGCGCGTCGGCCTTATCCAATTTACGGGACGCGATAATATCGAAACCCAAAGGACTGCGCTCGATGTGACCATCGCACAAGCAGAAAAGGATCTCACTTCCCACCTTGCTTCCCACCCGGAAGTGACAGGGCCAGGCCCTGTCAATCGTTCAGTGGGTGAATTTATTACCGACCTGACCGCCGCACAAACACGGATTCTCAATGAAGGGTTGAGCCGCGTCGCGGGACTGGATGATCCGATCAAAGTGACGCTCGGACTTTTAGATAAATATAATCCTGAAGTAGACATCATGCGCAGGCGCTTCCCGCTCATCGGCGCGGACCAAAAAACCGGTGCGAAGGCTCAAGGTCTCGAACAAATCTTCGCCGAATTCCGCAGGGCTGCCCGCGGCGAAGCCGTGAAAAAAGGCCTCCAGGTGGGCCTGACGAGCGCCGCGCTCGGTTTTATCTCGCGGGAAGTTATGCAGACGGGGCTCGAAACCGGAGCCGCGGTCATGACCAAAGAGCCTGTCTTCGGTCCTCCTGTTCATATCGGAAACGCAGACTATCAGTTTGCAAATGGTCTGCACATAAGCGGAAATAATCTCGTTGATGCCAAAGGAAATACAGTCATAGAAAAATTTAATGAAATCCTTACAAATCCAAATCATGCGGCGTATATCAAGGACGGTATCCTAACTCAAGAAGGTAAAGATTTACTCATCAAGCAAGCACACGAATACAAGCTTGATTTCCCCGCCGCGATTAAAACTAGTTTTGCATTCTCCGGACAAACGCACGTCATCACAAATCCCGCAGGTGGTAATGTGATATCTGTCCCCAAAGAACTGGACTGGCAGATCATTTCCGGCAGCAAACAATTGGTGCTTCACGCCAAAGATGCACAAGGCCAGCCTCTTGATCAAATCCTGTATACCCAAACGGATGACAAACCGGTCAGGTCACTTGAATCTATCATGGCTGATCATCCCCGCCTTATCTACCGACCACCGGAAGAACTGCTTCCCTCGCCGGTAAAGCTTGAAAGTTTTCGCCTGGATGCTCTACCTCCTACCCAACTTGCCGATAGTAGCTACACTTTCCCGTATGCAATGCTCCCGAGTGGCAGTAAGCTCGTCGAAATTGCTCCCCCTGCTCCACTCTTTCCCGGATCACACCTTTTTAACCTCGTCGATGCCAATGGCAAAACAATATTATCTGAAATAGAAATAGATAAATTTGGTGCTATCAGCAATATCGATAAGCTTAACGAAAGCGCACTCGCACATGCAAATAATCTCCGTGTCGACCTAGACGGTTTACCGCCGATTGTCACAGGAACCGAGGCAGAATCCGCTGTTACCGGTGAATTTACCAAGTCCGTCGGTGACATGGGCTCAACGCCAGGTGCGCGAGGTGTCTGGAACTGGATGCTTGAGACCATGCAGGGTAAGGACGTCAAACATCTGATGCCGGCTACCAACCTCACCAAAAACCTCTTCCGGGGGTATGAAGAAAATGTAATCGACAAAGGAAACATTTTCCTCACCGATCCTAACGGTCAGGCCACTCAGGTATCCAACGCGATGAATCTCCCTTACGGGGCAATGGGCAATGGATACGAATTTCATAATCTTCCTAAATCCTTATTTTTTGACCAACCAATCAATGGTAAAGTTCCACTCGTTGAGCTCGGGAAACTCATGGATCGCGCGATAGATATCAAAGAGATTCAAGGTTTTGATTTTAATATTGTGACCGCAGCAGAACTCAAGATGTCACAACAAGAATTTGATGTCTTGAAAGCCGCCTACGACATCGGCCGGGTGGGCAATGTAGCGACCGAAGCCCAAGTCAAAATGTTTATGGAATACATGGGCAGCACTGGCGGTGGAGCCGCAGAAAAGACCGTCACACTATTCCGCCCAGTCATCGAACAAGTGACGACTGAGACATTACCCGCCCACGTCGTTGGTGTTTCCGGAGAGCACGTCTCCAATCTCATCGCCATCCACGAAGCAATCACCGTCCCTGAGCTCCCCTACCTGCCCCATACATTGCTCTGGCGGAATCCGCTTGAAGCACCGATGCTCCACGTCATGCCCGGCATCACACCGCCCGAATTTACCCCACCAGAATATTTTACCTATGGCGGAGAACAAGTTTTTTTGACAAAAAATGAATACGAAGTCCGCCGCTCTCCGAGATTTACAAACCCGGAAATGAAACTCAATCAACAGGAAGAACTTGCCTGGTATCTGGCCAGTCTCACAGCGGAAGATCGAGCGCATCTCGACATTTTGCTTTCCCAACACAATAGCCCCATACCGGACACAGTCAACGCCGTCATCGCTATCCCTGCCAACAAAGAAGGTTTGAATATCTATACCACGCTTTCCCAATATGCCAAACAAAAAGATCTCAAAGACGCGGTTCTTGATCCCAGTACCTACCAAATCGTGATCTACGATAACCGCGTATCCGGTACGACGCCCGATGCGACCCGCACGGAAGTCATGCGGTTCAAAAACGAACATCCGGAGATGAATATCGTGTATCTTGAGCATGTTCTGGACCAAAAACCAACCATTGGACGGATCCGCCGGAATCTCACCAACAGCATCCTCAAGCGCATGGAGCAGAGAAATCTCTCGCTTCCACCAGTTGCCATCATCAGTAATGACGCCGATAGTATCAATATTCCGGACCGATATGTGGCGACCGTCATGGACACGTTTGCCCATAACGCGCGCCTGGATGCCATCACCGGCCGGTATGATTTCCCTCAGGAGGTATATAAAAATTATCCGGTACTTTTTGCGACAGAACGCGCGTGGCAGCTCATGGACGCGATCGTCCGGCACAATGAACAATCCGGCGTGCCACAACTCATGGGAGCCAATAGCGCAGCACAGGCAGGGACACTTGCCGCTATCGGCGGCTATAATCCAAAGTCGACCCTTGGCGAGGACCTCGAAGTGGGTTGGATGATCCAGGCAGCTCGAAAGTCCGATCCCACACGGTTTCATTTTTCCAATGCGCTAAAATTGGAGACAGATCCCCGGCGGGCAATTTACAAATATCTCCAGGGCGCCGGACTCCTGGATCGGTATACGGACTTTGCCGATAATTCCGAGATACGGGGCTTAAGTTGGCAGGAAATGGCAACACGCGCCGAGGAGGCATATTCCCGCGAGAAACTGGCTGAAAGCCTGACCCGCATGCGAAATGAGCTGTATCCGTGGCTCAAAAAATCAAATCCGGAGGCGCTCGACCGGTACTTTAAACGCGCTATGGACTTTTTGGGTGTCACGTTTGAACTCCATGATGACAAAGTGACCATCACCGATGATAGTGTCCTGCGGGCCGGCATCAACGTCAATCTTACCCCTGAACAAGTAGTCAAAAACGAAATAGCGCCGCCCGCTGGGCCACCGTCTACACCTTCCAACCCCTCAGTCTTGGAAGCCTCCTCGCTGTAGCGCAATAACGCTTCATTCTGCATAATTATTTGCTTTCTATAGGCTATT
>CAYHFH010000054.1:0-6510 GCA_964355865.1 uncultured Gammaproteobacteria bacterium | reverse complement strand
GGCTCTGAGGGGAATTATCCGATGGCACACGACGAAAACATTATTCAGCATGTTTCCTGGGGAAAAGCCTATCCGAACCTGCCTCCTCTGGATCTGGTGCTCGTACAACGCGAATCCTATCAATGGTTTCTGGAAACCGGGATCCGTGAACTTCTGGACGAGGTGACTCCCGTCGTAGACTTTACTGGTAAAAATTGGGAACTAGCATTCGGTGATTATTACTTCGGCAAGCCCCGTCTCTCAAGCGAAGTTGCCCGCGATAAAGGACTGACCTTTGACATGCCGCTTAAAGTGACGACGACCCTTACCAATAAACAAACAGGGTCCCGCGTGACGCAGGAAGTATTTTTGGGTGATATCCCCGCCATGACGGCAAATGGCACCTTCATTATTAATGGTATCGAGCGGTGCGTCGTCAATCAATTGGTCCGGAGTCCGGGCATTTACTTTACTTCTCAGATAGATCCGTCGACGGGACGCATGCTCTACACGGCGGAAATCCGGCCACTCCACGGGAGTTGGCTCGAGTTTGCTATGACCCGCCATGACGTGCTTATGGTGCGCATTGACCGGAGGCGCAAGTTTCCGGCAACGACATTTTTGCGTGCTATCGGTGTTTCAGATGAGGCGGAAATCCGCAAACTCTTCGCCGATGTGGACTTGGATAAAGATCATCAGTTCATCGATGCAACGCTCAAGAAAGACCTCACGACATCCCAAGTGGAAGCGACCCTCGAACTCTACAAAAAACTCCGGCCAGGCGAACCAATTGTCCTCGATAATGCACAAGAACTTTTGCGTACCATGTTTTTTGACTACCGCCGATACAGTATGGAGCGGGTAGGCCGCTACAAGATGAATAAAAAGCTCGGCGTTTCCGTGGCTCTCGACCGGCAGCATTGGGTGCTGACGAAAGAAGATATCATTGGCAGTATTCGGTACCTTATTGGACTGGCCAACGGCAAAGGCGATGTCGATGACATTGATCATTTGGGAAACCGACGGGTCCGAAGAGTCGGCGAGTTGGTCGCGACAAACGCGTTCCGCGTCGGACTCTTGCGTCTCGAGCGTTCGATCCGAGAAAAAATGAGTTTAGCCGGAGCGGCTGCAATTGATTTGACTCCTTCACAGCTTGTCAATGCCAGGCCGATTATCGCCGCCGTCAATGACTTTTTCCGTACGAGCCAGCTTTCGACGATCCTTGATCAGACTAATCCGCTTGCTGAAATCGATAATTTGCGCAGGCTCACCGTCATGGGTATCGGCGGCATTAGCCGAGAGCGGGCATCATTTTCCATCCGCGACATCAACGCGAGCCAATATGGCCGTATTTGTCCGGTCAGAAGTCCGGAAGGACCGAACATTGGTCTGGTTACCTATATGGCGCTCTATGCCCGGGTCAATGAATATGGATTTTTGGAAACACCGTACCGGAAAGTCGAAAAGATTGAAAAAAATGGAACCACACGCGTCCGGGTGACGGATCAGATCGTCTATATTTCCGCCGATGATGAACAATATCATTATGTGACGCACGCCAGTATCGCAATGGATGATCAGGGATACATTCTCAATGAACGTATACCGGTCCGGTACAAGGGAGAATTTCTTGAAGCCGATGCCAAGCTTGTGGATTTTATTGACATCGTTCCGCGACAGGTGGTCGGTGCTCCTGCATCCCTCATTCCATTTTTAGCGCATGACGAAGCCAACCGTGCGCTTATGGGAACCCACATGCAATCACAGGCAGTACCGCTTATTGTTCCGCAATCACCGGTCGTCGGAACAGGAATGGAAGCAGCCATTTCCATGTCAATGGGACGGGTGATTATGGCTCCCGATGATGCGGTGGTGACGTATGCAGATGCGGGGACCGTATCTATAAAAACAAAAGATGGTATCGAAGAAACGTATGCAGTCGAAAAATTTAAACGGACAAGCCAATCGACTTGTTACAATCAGCATGTTTCGGTAAAAACCGGAGATAAAGTGAAAAAAGGCGCCATCCTCATCGATGGACCATCGAGCGAAAACGGGGAACTTGCTCTCGGCACGAACGCAGTGGTTGCCTACATGAGTTATGACGGATTAGGGTACGAAGACGCCATCGTCATCTCCGACCGGCTGGTCAAAGAAGATCTTCTCACATCCGTAAATATCGAAGAATATGAAGCGAGTGTCGTCGATACCAAGCTTGGTATCGAAGAAACGACCCGGGATATCCCTAACGTCGGAGAAGAGGCACTCCGCAATCTCGATGAGGACGGCATTGTTGTCGTTGGGGCGGAAGTTGCGCCCAATGACATACTCGTCGGAAAAATTGCTCCTAAAGGGGAGACGGAGCTCACTGCAGAAGAGCGGTTGCTCCGGGCTATTTTTGGAGAAAAAGCTCGCGAAGTGCGGGATACGTCCCTTCGGATGCCGCACGGCGAGCGGGGGACCGTCATTGAAGTCAAAATTTTGGATAAAGAGGCAGGGGATGAGCTCGAGCCGGGGACGAACCGGAAAATTATTATCAAAGTCGCCCAAGTGCGCAAAGTCGTCGTGGGAGACAAACTCGCCGGCCGTCATGGAAATAAAGGCGTCATCAGCAAGATCGTTCCCCAGGCAGATATGCCGTATTTAGCTGACGGCACGACCGTCGATTTGATTATTTCTCCACTGTCCGTCCTTTCCCGTATGAATTTGGGACAGCTTCTGGAATCTCACTTGGGGCTTGCAGCGCAAAAACTTAATTTGAAAATTGCTCTTCCGGTATTTGAACCGATTATCGAAGCGGATATCGTCAAAAAACTCGTGGAAGCCAATCTCCCTGTTAATGGAAAAACCACGCTGTATGACGGAAGAAGTGGAGAGGCGTTTAAAGAACCAATCGTCGTGGGCATCGGATACATCATGAAGCTCATCCACATGGTCGAGGATAAAACGCACGCCCGTTCGACCGGTCCCTATTCCCTCGTCACCCAACAACCGCTTGGTGGCAAAGCCCAGATGGGTGGTCAGCGGTTGGGAGAAATGGAAGTCTGGGCCCTCGAAGCACACCGGGCCGCGCATGTCCTTCAGGAAATGTTGACGATCAAGTCTGATGATGTCGTTGGTCGTGCCAAAGCATTTGAAGCAATCGTTAAAGGAACGGATATCCCAGCTTCAACCGTACCGGAGTCATTTAAAGTATTAGTCAAAGAACTACAGGCGTTGGGGCTCCACGTTGAGCCGACGGGAGTGGTGACTGCCAAACCACAGGCAACGACAACTGATCCCGTTGCACAAGCCGCCGTTATGACCGCAGTTGCCGATGATCAAACCAAAAAACAGGCTAAAGAACTCGGTGAAGCAAGTGGCGCTCGCATTGTCGTTGAGGGTAGTGAAGTACCGATTGTTGAGCCCAAGAAGGAGTAACACTATGGATAAAAAAGGCATGTTTGCAAATATCGTTGATTTTTCCGGGTTGAAAGTGACCTTGGCTTCCTCAGAGGATATCAAAGCGTGGTCTTATGGCGAAGTTATTAAGCCCGAGACCATCAATTACCGCACGCTCAAACCGGAGAAAGACGGATTATTTGACGAACGGATTTTTGGTCCCACGAAAGACTGGGAGTGTTACTGCGGAAAGTACAAAAGAATCCGGTACCGCGGCATCGTCTGTGATAAATGTGGCGTCGAAGTCACGCAGAGCAAAGTCCGGAGAGAGCGCATGGGACATATATCATTGGCCGTACCAGTGGCCCATGTATGGTTTTTCAAAGGCGCACCTTCCAAACTTTCATTGCTTCTCGACATTAGCCCGAGAGCTCTTGAAGGAGTCATCTATTTTGCTCAGTATTTGGTGACCGATGTGGACGACCAAAAGAAAAAAGACGTTCTCAAGAGTCTTGCAGATTCCGGTGTCAAACGTGTGGAAGAGACAGATGGCCTCTACAAACAAGAAATTGAAAAGAGAAAAAATCAGTTTACTGCCGACCGCGACGCGGTAAAGGCGCGTGGACTTACCCGTGAAGCCACGGATCTCGCCCTCTCTGAAATATCCCTCAAAGAACGTCAGGATTTGGCTGGGCTTGAAAATAAGCGGGATGAGGAAGCCGGCAAAATCAATGAAATTATTGACTCCCTCGTGGGAATCGTCAAAACCATCAAGCCGCTCACGACACTTACCGAAGATGAGTTTCTGCGGCTCGATGAATACGATGCAGCATCCTGCTTTAGCGTGGATATGGGAGCGGAGGCAGTCCTTTCTGTCGTCAAAAAGTTAGACTTGGATAAACTTGCCGCCGACCTCCGGGAAGAGATTGCCAAGACCACCGGACAACGGCATATTAAGGCCACCAAGAGACTGCGCGTCATTGACGGTATCCGTAAAGCGAGCGTCAATCCGGCGTGGATGGTTCTCAAAATCTTGCCGGTGATTCCTCCGGATTTGCGTCCTATGGTCCAACTGACCGGGGGCCGGTTTGCGACCAGTGACCTCAATGATTTATACCGGAGAGTCATTAACCGCAACAACAGGCTCAAGCATCTTATGGATTTGGGGGCTCCAGAGATTATTTTACGCAACGAAAAACGCATGCTTCAGGAGGCGGTCGATAGCCTTATTGACGCGACACAACGCCCAAGTTCACGCGCCGTCATCCAACCACTAAGATCGCTTTCCGATATGCTTCGTGGCAAACAAGGCCGTTTCCGACAGAATCTTTTAGGCAAGCGCGTCGATTATTCCGGCCGCTCAGTGATCGTCGTGGGTCCGGAACTGAACCTTACCCAGTGTGGTATCCCCAAAGAAATGGCTCTTGAGATGTTTAAGCCATTCGTGCTTCGCGAGCTTATCGTCCGGGGGATTGCTCCTAATGTCAAAAACGCAAAGACCGTGCTTGAACGCCGCACGCCGGAAGTATTCGACATACTTGAAGAAATTACGAAAAATCATCCGGTGCTTCTCAACCGCGCGCCGACTCTGCATAAACTCGGTATTCAGGCGTTTTTCCCGATACTCATTGAAGGATCAGCTATCCGTATCCATCCGTGTGTGTGTGCAGGATACAACGCAGATTTTGACGGTGACCAGATGGCCGTCCACATTCCGCTTTCCAAACAAAGCCAGGATGAAGCGATCCATCTCATGCTCCCCACGCATAATTTGCTCAAGCCAGCGGACGGATCACCCATCACCGTGCCTAATAAAGAAATGGTGCTTGGTTGTTTCTATATTACGACGGTCGACAGCGACTTTGATGGTAAAAAAGAAGAAGAACTTGTGCGGTATGCAGATTCCCAGGAGGCCATCTATGCCCATCAGACCGGCAGCCTTGGGATCCGTGAGCCCATCCGGGTGAACGTGGACGGCCAAGAAATGGTGACGACCGTGGGCAAGATATTATTCAATGAAGTGTTGCCCAAGGAACTGCGATTTATCAACACGCCTATCAAAGCCGCAACCATCAAAAAGCTCATTACACAGGCGTTATTGCATTATTCTAAAGAAGAAGTCGTCACCGTCATCGACGCCATCAAAAATATCGGATTCTGGGGAGCGACACAGTGTGGCGGACTCTCCGTTTCTGTGTTTGACGGGATTGTAGTTCCCCAAAAAGACGCGCTCGTCCGCGAAGCTGAAGTTAAAGTTGCGGAGATAGACACTAATTTCCAACAGGGTCTGATTACGCTTGAAGAAAAGAAACGTCTCGCCAATGAAATTTGGATTGAGGTTACCGAGACGCTTGCTGATCTTACCTGGAACGCACTCCCCGCGGATAATCCCATGAAGATGATTATCGAATCCGGAAGCGCACGGGCGTCCAAAGATTACCTGAAGCAACTTTCGGCCATCAAAGGATTGGTCGTTGATCCGTTGGGTAAAATCGTTGAGTTGCCGACGAAAAGTAACTACCGCCAGGGACTTTCTATTTTTGAATACGTTACGTCGACCCGCGGATCCCGGAAGGGACTTACGGATTCGGCACTCAAGACGGCTGATGCCGGATATCTCACCCGAAGACTCGTGGATGTTTCCCATGACGCAATTATCCGGGTCGCTGATTGTGATACGCATGAAGGGTGGGAGGTATCCCGCCACGAGGACCGTCAGGCAACGTTTGGCGCGCGGCTTCTCGCACGCATCCCTGCGGTAGACATTCTTGTGCCGGGAGGCAAAAAAGTGTTGGTTCCTCGCGGTGTAGAAATTACTGAAGATCACATCAAGCTCATTGATGAGCATGAAGTCGAGATGGTCGTCATCCGCTCTCCGATTGCCTGTCAGGCGCCGGTGGGCTTGTGTCAGACGTGTTACGGCAAAGATTACGCGACGAATGCGCAGGTCGAGATGGGTACGCCCGTTGGGGTGATAGCCGCCCAATCGATTGGTGAGCCGGGCACTCAGCTTACTATGCGGGTGCGTCACGCTGGAGGTATCGTGGGTCTCGATGTTACTCAAGGGTTGCCGCGCGTAGAGGAACTTTTTGAAATCCGTATGCCACGCGCTCTATCGCCGATTACCGAGATTGCCGGAAAAGTCGACAT
>CAYHFH010000053.1:0-6601 GCA_964355865.1 uncultured Gammaproteobacteria bacterium | reverse complement strand
TGGCTCCGGTGGCTCCCGTTGATCCGGTTGAACCAGTTGGACCGGAAGCACCTGCCGATCCTGTGCCTCCCGTTGATCCTGTTGGTCCATTAGCTCCCGTTGATCCCGTGGCTCCAGTATATCCGGTTGGTCCTGCAAAACCCGTGGTTCCCGTTACACCAGTTGGTCCAGCAACACCACTTGCCCCTGTGGAACCTGTCGGTCCTTCTTGACCTGTGGCTCCCGTGGAACCGGTAGTGCCTGATGGTCCGGAAGCGCCTGCAGCTCCGGTTGCGCCGGTTCCTCCGGTAGGACCTTGACTTCCCGTGGCTCCCGTCGAGCCGGTAAATCCGGTGGATCCAGTTGGACCAGCCTGTCCCGTGGCTCCGGTAGATCCGGTATATCCCGTGGGTCCGGCAGCCCCTGTGGTTCCGGTAGATCCGGTCGGGCCATTCGTTCCTGTGGCTCCGGTACTTCCTGTTGGTCCGGCTTCCCCCGTGGCTCCGGTTCCCCCTGTAGAACCCGTGGGTCCGGTCGGACCGGAAGCTCCCGCTGCTCCTGTGGCTCCGGTTGACCCCGTGGGACCAATGGTTCCGGTGTTTCCGGTTGATCCGGTATATCCCGTGGGACCATTGGACCCTGTGGCACCGGTCGATCCGGTATATCCCGTGGGACCATTAGATCCGGTGGCTCCCGTGGAACCAGTTGGGCCACCTACTCCTGTGGCTCCGGTTGATCCCGTATATCCCGTGCTTCCTGTGGGTCCAGCTGATCCTGTTCCTCCGGTTGATCCTGTTGATCCGGAAGGTCCGGAAGCTCCTGCTGCTCCTGTGGCTCCCGTACTTCCGGTGGGTCCGGCAGTTCCTGTGGCTCCCGTCGATCCTGTGGGACCGGTAGCGCCACCCGTACCAGTCGAGCCTGTGGACCCGGTAAATCCTGTTGGTCCGGCAGAACCGGATGCTCCAGTATTTCCTGTAGGTCCCGCATTTCCTGTTTCTCCCGTCGCTCCCGTACTACCACTCGGACCTTCTATGCCGGTTGATCCCGTACTCCCCGTCGGTCCAACCCCTCCCGTTCCGGTGCCTCCCGTAGCCCCTGTTGGCCCTCCAGCACCTGTGCTTCCTGTATATCCCGTGGGTCCGGCGCCACCACTTGCTCCCGTTGATCCTGTCGGTCCGGCGCCTCCCGTGGCTCCCGTCGAACCCGTATTACCGGATGGCCCTGTCGGTCCGGCGCCTCCTGTGGCTCCTGTCGAGCCGGTTACCCCGGACGGACCACTAGGTCCGGTGGGTCCAGCCGTGCCCGTTGCTCCCGTAGCTCCGGTATTTCCGGATGGCCCGGAAGATCCGGCCGTTCCCGTAGGGCCTGTTGGCCCGTATTCTCCCTTACTTCCTGTGGCTCCACTGCTTCCCGTCGGCCCCGCTACACCCGTCGTTCCCACCGTTCCCGTTGCCCCCGCATCTCCGCTTGCGCCCACTTCGCCGCTTGCGCCCATAGCCCCACTTGCTCCTGTTGACCCTGTCGGTCCTTCGCTTCCTGTAGCGCCTGTTGCGCCAAGGACATTTCCTGTTTGATTAGTCACAGGAGAAGATTTTGATAAAGCGGGGAGCGTCGTATCTTTTGAAGGAGGAATGAGTGCGGCTTGAGATGGTAAGTCACGTTGTGATCCACTTCTTATTCCCGCAATTTGAGAAAATAAAATCGTAGAGGTTAGCAAAACTAACACGACCAATGCGATGAGGGCATAGGGATGGAAAAATTTTCGGTACATCGGCTGTTTTTTTTCATGAGGAACAGCGATCGTTGGCTCTTGGTCTAGTTGTTGAAAAACCGGCAGGGAAAACGGAGCAGGCAGAGGTTCTTCGGGAACATGTTCGGAACGTGATGTGTCTTCGGTCGCGGATAAAGGAGAGTGTTCGGATGTATTAGAAAGATCTTCTTTGATTTTATTTGATGTAGATGATAAAGGTGAAATGGAGTTTATTTTTGACTTATCCCCCTGATCATTCTGATCCGTAGGGTGTGACGTTTGCGTTGGCTCTGTAGCCGGATTATTTGAAGAGCCTGATTGTTGAGTGTTATCAATCGTCTCTGAGTTATTTGAGTTGATAATAGGCTGTTTTATATCTTCTGATATATTTGTTTTTGTCATGAGTGGAACGCGTTGATAGGTGGTGCGCGAGGCTAAAAGGTTGGCGATATGTTCAGCTTCATACCGACGTTCCCCACCTGGTGTACGGTTGCTCGATAGTATTCCCGCAGATTCCCAACGCCGCAGCGTTGAGGGCGATACGCCGGCCAGTTTTGCCGCCTGACTGATCGTGAGTGGTCTTTGAGAGCTTGCTCCCTCTGGTCCGCTTTTGGGACGTATGACATTGAGCGTTTGTTGGGTTATCACATGGACACCGTTTGCGTCTTTGACGGCCTTCACCGCTCCGGATTTTACCCGGCGTTTCATGGTGCTCTTGGAAATGCCGAGGTATTTTGCGGCTAGACTTATAGTAAAAAGTTTATCGTTTGGCGTGGATATCATAGTGGGCACTGGGTTAGAACCGGACGGTTTATCAAAGTAGTACACGCGGGAAAACAGATTCCCGAAGCGGGTTTGTGACTGCGGTTTGCGTATGGTTGCGAAGCGGATGGACCTCTCATGCACTTATTAAGAAAGAGAACAAACAAGATGTCAAATGAGCCCCGCAGTGGCGTATTTGCCATGGCTATACTATAGGGTCAAAACGCAAACAAAAAAAGTGAAACTATAGGGTAAAACGGAATTTTTCAACTACATCATACTGAATGTAGACCGTACCTACGCCATTATTCATATACTTTGTTTTTGCTCCATCTACACTTCTTTTTTTGACTTTTTCCGTCCGTCTTGGAGGCAATTATGTCTTATAGGAAACATACTGCGGCCGTAATAGAGGCTTCGTATTTTGGTCTCCCACGGCGCGCGCCAGCATCAAATCCGCGATTGGTCACCCTGCACAATTATTTGACTAAAACGGTTACTTCGGGTAATGTGATGGAACATGAATGATGTCTTGCGCGAGTTCCGTGACGATCTTGGACTGTGGGCCCACGGCTGGTCGCTTTATCTCGAAAAAAAGCTCCGTCATTTTGGCGTGGGATTTGAGCGGAACAAAGAGCTGGTCGTCGATATTCTTATGGCCCGGCGGGGGAGTTATCAGCGGCCGTTTCTTCATTTTTCACTTGGCGTCCTATTCATGGTCGGACTTGTTTCTGCCCCCATCTTGGCTAACTCCTACCCCGGGACGTATGCCGTCAATCTCGCAGACATTTCCTCGCCGTCGACGGCGGTCATATCGCTCGATGATCCGGCGTCCTACGGCATCCAGACTATCCGGTCGGAAAAACCACGGGATCAAGTGCTCATGTATCCGGTAGTACCCGGCGACACCCTTTCGACGATTGCACAAAAATTTGGTATATCAATCGATACCATTAAGTGGTCAAATGATCTAAAAGGTGATAGTTTGAGCATTAAGCAGGAACTCAAAATTCCTCCGGTTTCCGGCATCGTCCACAAGGTGAAAGATGGTGAAACGGTGCAAAGTATCGCTAAAAAGTATAAAACAGAATCACAAAAGATCGTCAACTTTCCATTTAATGATTTTGCCGATCTGGACACATTTGCCCTCAACATTGGACAGATTCTTATCGTTCCGGATGGGGTCCAGCCGGAAGCCCCAGCTATCGCCCGGCCATTGCCTCCCTCGTTTGCCGGCGGATCCGGCCAACTCCTCTGGCCTACCAATGGCATTATTACTCAGTATCCCGTTTGGTACCATTTGGCCTTGGATATCGCCAATCCTGCCCGTCCCGGCATCGCCGCCGCCGAAGCTGGCACCGTGACCCTCGTCGAGTATTTGCGCTATGGCTATGGCCAACACGTCATCGTCACTCATGGCGACGGCCTGTCCACGCTTTACGCCCATCTCTCGGAAATTTATGTTAAAGTCGGTGATCGCCTCGCCCGCGGTCAAGTCCTTGGCCGTATGGGATCTACCGGCAAGTCGACGGGCACGCATCTCCATTTTGAAGTCCGTAAAAATGGCCAGATCGTCAACCCTCTGCCGTTTTTGAAATAATGGGTTTTTCTTGAGTCTCATGCGTCTCATTTGACCCATGGGTCTCATGAAGGTACACTATCTGTTATTCGGGGGCCTGTGGTATACCGGTAACACGTCGCTATGGCATAGCGAAGTAGGGGGTCCGATTCCCCCCAGGTCCACCAGAAGAATCATGAGCCTCATGCGACTCATGATTCCCATGGGACTCATGTTTTTTGTTGAAACTCCCTTCGTTTTTTGAAGAGATTCTCCCGGAATCCACCCTCACGGATAAAGCGGTTTTTGATACCTTCTAAAAATCGATCCATGAGAAAGCCCTGTTTTATGCAGAGCGTGATCATGAGGTTGGCAAAGCTTTTCGGGTCATCAAAGGATATTCCATGCCACTCATGAGCCTCATGAGACACATGCGACTCATGTATGTCTATGAGAATTTTTCGAAGCCGAAGCACCCTGGGATCGTTTTTGTCCCAGACGGGGAGGCCTTTTTTGAAAAGAAAATCTTTATAGTCTTCGGTCAACTCTCCATAGCTTGCCCGCGAGACGCCGGAGAGTTTGAGATTGCTTTCCGTAGAATTTTCTAAACTTCCTTCGACGAGATTTTGTTTTCCTGAACGGTTTGCTTGTTCCATTTGATCAAAAGTGCGCGAGGTACGCGGGATATATCGAGTGATGAAGAGGTGGTTGAGGTGGGAGATTTCTTCAGCAAGCCAGTAGACGAGGGTATTCTCGATGCCGCCGGATTTTTTAGGATTTTCCATACGACGCATTGGTCTCATAAGTCCCATGAGACTCATGAGGATATCGAGTGGACCCGATCGGATTCGAACCGACCACCCCTGCAATGCGAATGCAGTGCTCTACCAAATGAGCTACGGGCCCAAGGAGTACTACATGAGTCTCATGAGACACATTACTCTCATGCGTCTCATGTGTCAAATGGAAAAAAGGAGTTTTATTTTGAAGTACTCGCGCCCGCCACTTGAGGGGTCGATTGGTTGAGTTGTGTGTTGATGAAATTTCCCATCATGGCTCCAAGCCCGAGCATCATGGCAAACGCGACCAGGAACATCCAGCTTCGGACCACGATAAGATAGTGGGGAGATGCCGCCCGGTGTTGCACTCGGCCAACCGATCGGTGGGTGACGTGTCTTCTGTGGACAAGTTTTCGTTTCATATTCTTCTTCTAGTTTTCACTCTTTTTTTCCCGTTGTCAAGGGGGCAAACTCGTCCTTGACACACCCTTTTCGTGCGCGTCATTATGTATATATAATAACTTTTTTGGACTGGTCGTTTTCGTTGGGTTTGAAACGGTTGGTCAGAAAAAAGATTGCATGCCCGGATTATTATTCAGGAATTTTTTTCATTTACAGAATACTCATAAAACATTAAAACCCCACACATTTTTTCGTCTACCCCTCATTGATACATTTCTTTCTAGATTGATCCCATTAACTTCCCGCTTCGCCCGCCGAAGCGTCTTCGCGAAGGTGGGTACCTCCCGTACCTCCCGTACTTTTCATACTTCCCGTACTTCTCAACGTGGCTTCATCCACCTCCTTCCCCTTATCCTTCTTGCTGTTTTTGCGCTCACCACGTTTGTGATCGTGGGCAAAGTTGAGAAGGACAAACAGGATGTCCGCAGCCGCGCCGCGATGTCCGACGAAGGAGGAGGGAATTGTTCCCGCTATCCCGACGGCATTTGTCCCGGATCGTCAGGAGAATCTTCAGAGGGCGGATCGCGATCAGATCAAGGGCATAGCGCATTGACCGATTATAGTAATTCTCAGCAGCAGGAAATTGCCTACGAGGAAGTCAAACCACCGGCGATAGAAAAGGATGATGGCCGTCCGACGTCGGGCAACAATACGCTTCCGCCAAATGATTCAGGATCAGGTACTTCTTCCGGCGGCGGGGGAGAACAGCAGCAAAATAGCGGAAGCCACGGCGCGCCGGGCGATTCCGGTACAGGAGGAAGCTCCGGCGACGGTTCAAATTCCGGTGGGGGAGGTCAACAGCAACAGGAAGATCCGGATTATAGCGAAGTGCACTATACTCCGACGGTTGCCCCGACGACAAATACATCATCTGACGATGAAGAATCGCGCAGATTGCGCCAGATCGCTATCACCACCACCTCTCCTCCTGCCCCGACGACAAATACATCATCTGACGATGAAGAATCGCGCAGATTGCGCCAGATCGCTATCACCACGACGACGCCACAACCGCGGGTAAATCGTCTTGATACAGAGGAGTCCGCCGAGACAACCGCTGCGAAACCAACTCTCCCTCCCCGCATTGTGACGGATATTCCAAAAGTGACTACAACCACCACGTCCACTGCGCCCAAAGAGGTCACCAACACCAATAAGGATCTTGCGCTAAACAACGTCGGCAATTCACAACAAAAAGTTGATCAATACGATGCGTGTTTGGATCGTTTTGCAGATGCCGCGCGTTGTTACCAGGATGTATATGGCCCTGTTGGATCAACCGTTGTCCAATCCCTTGATACCTCATCCTCC
>CAYHFH010000052.1:0-6773 GCA_964355865.1 uncultured Gammaproteobacteria bacterium | reverse complement strand
TAACAGTAATGTCAATAAAAAGGCCCGCCTTACGGCGAGGCAGGAGTTGTCACCCCAACAGCGTGAAGAACTCCTGGAGAGCTTGAAGGCCTGTTTTGAAAAAAATAAAGCGCCACATGGCATTGCTCTTGACAACCCTGCTGGAATTGTTTAATCTATAAGTAGATAGTCATTAGAAACGATGACTTACTATATATGAAACAAACAATTCTTTCTACCCAGCAAAGTGCTTTACTTGAGGACCTAATAGTCAAGTATGGCCAAATTGTGACTTCTGAGCAGATCTATGCCCAGGGAAAGGCTGTGTGGGATCAAAAAGTGGCAAAAAACGTTGTAACCAGACTTACTCGCGATGGCTGGCTGATTCGGGTGAAGCGGGGGTTATATGCCATCTCCGACTTGAGTAACCGTGGATTTTTATCTCTCTCGCCCTCTGTAGTAGCCAATCTTCTCGTTGGCGATTCCTATGTCTCTTTTGAGTCGGCTTTGGCTTATCACGGGATGTTTGACCAGCTCACCAATAAGACTATTTCTATTTCTCAGGCGCAGTACAAGACGGTGCAATTGCAATCAGTCGAGTACAGCTTTGTGAAAGTGATGGACAAGTGGTTTTTTGGCTGGCAAGAAGTAAATATTGATAATAAGACGGTTCGTATGGCTACTGCCGAAAAAGCCTTAATTGACATGATTCAGTTTCATAAAAGCAAATACACTGTTGATTTAGTAGTGGAAAAGCTCTTTTTGTATAAAAGCTCACTAGATAAGCAAAAAATGACTGAGTACTTAGAGAAGATGTCCTTAACCACTATTAAAACATTTGGCTTCCTGTTTGACCTCTTAGGGATTGATTCTGGCGATCTTTATAATCAGGTTAAATTGAAAGGCACTCACTTGATGTTGACTGGAGATGCCAAATTTAATGCTAAATGGCGACTCTATTACGACGAGTACTTTGATAAATATCAGTCAGTCAAATAATCCCCATGCTTACCCGACAACAACTCGAAATCATTAATCGTAAAAGCCTGCGTTATCCCTTACACATTGCCGAAAAAGATTATTTTCTCGCTCTGGTCATGCAGATTATTGCCGCTTCCTCGACTGGCAAAACCCTTATTTTCAAAGGTGGTACCGCTTTACATCACTGTTACCTGGATCAATATCGTTTCTCTGAGGACTTAGATTTTTCTTCAAACAAGACACCATTATCTATCGAAGAAGTGCGTAAAATTTTTGACAACATCGATTATTTGAGTATTAAGAAAGATTATCTTTCTCATGTCACTATTAAACTCGAAAAACTCCAATACACCGGACCACTGATCCAACCCAACTCACTCAAGGTAGAAATAGACTTCTTGCAAAATGTCCTGCTACCGCCTCAAACCTTGGCTTACCATAACGTCTGGGGTGTGGATTTTACGGTGGCCGTCATGGATATCAAAGAAATCTGTGCTGAGAAAATCCGAGCCATGAGTGATCGGGCGCGTTACCGCGATTTCTACGATATTTATCTACTTTTAGAAAAATACCAACTGGACCTGAATGGAATTGTTTCCTATGTTAAGCAAAAAGAGATCCGGAGACCAATTACCAAAGCCAGCATCCAGACCAACTGGAAAATCATTGCTACCGAAAAAGAGCAGGAAATGGGCCAGATTTATTACTCTAAACAGGTAGAAGACAGTCAGATTGAGACACTGATCAAAAGTCTGCCTTTTGACAGCATTACGGCTGCGTAAATACTTATGACAGTGATAACTGACAAACAGACGCTACATTCAAGGCCTTTATAAAGCGCACTTTGGTACAATAAACGTATGAATAACAGTAATGTCAATAAAAAGGCCCGCCTTACGGCGAGGCAGGAGTTGTCACCCTCACAACATGAAGAACTCCTCGGAGTGTTGAAAGCCCGTTTTGAGAAAAACGTGAACCGCCATCCACGGGACGTATCTTTTTGGGCCGCAGATACTTTTGTTTCTTCTTATCACGTTTTCCGTAAGTACGGTTGCTGAACTCATCAGTCTTAAAACACCGATCGGGATATTCGGAGCCAAATACAAATACGATACTAATCACCGGTTTTTTTCTTCCCGGATACTATTTTTGGGCGTGTATCCGTTGGAAATATCGCTCGCGTGGGTGATACTCAAATATCTTTCTTTTTGTCTCGCGATACCTATCGCCGAAGCCTTCGGCTTGCCGTATTATGCCGTGATTTTCGGTACGCCGCTTATTCTTGTGTCGCTCGACCTGATTCTGGATCCCGTCGCCGTGAATATCAAAAAGTACTGGACGTGGGAAAAGGGGAGTGCCTATTTTGGTATACCTCTCCGGAATTTTTTAGGATGGTATGCGGTGGGACTGGTTGGTACCTTCTGTTCAGTATTTTTGGTCACCCGAAGGAAAACCTGTTTAATATTTTATATATTTTGCCCATCTTGTTTTACGGATCGTTTGTCCGTAATGCATCATCGCTCTACAAGATAAATAAAAAAATGGCGGTGCTTGGCGCGACCCCGGCAATGTTTTGGACCATGATTAGCGCCGTAAGCTTGATTCTTCTTTTTTTTTCGGCAAAGGTAAGTTATTTTTTAAGTCTCGGGAGGATGGTGGCAAGAAGTTCTTCTATCCCTTCTCGGGTCGTGGCCGAGAGAAATACATGGGGATAAGGGACGGTACGTTTGGCGATTTTCTCTCTGTCTACAGCGGGGTTGGCGTCTACCTTATTAAATACCAGGATGACTTTTTCCTCCGGGACTGCCAGGTGATGAAGGATTTCTTCTACGACGTCTATTTTTCCAAAGAGATCCGGGTCGGATGCGTCGATGACGTGAAGGACGACGTCAGCGCTTATGGACTCAAGAAGCGTCGACGTGAATGCCTCGATGAGCTCCGGCGGAAGATCTTTGATAAATCCGATGGTGTCGGATATGACCACGGATTTGCCCAATTCTTGAATATAAATTTCTCCTACCGCGCTATCAAGGGTCGCAAACAACGCGTTTTCTACGAGGTTTTTTTTATGGGTGAGCGCGTTAAATAGAGACGTCTTGCCAGCGTTCGTGTAGCCCACAAGGGAAACCGTCGAGAGCCCAGCATTTCTCCTATGCTCGATTTGTCTTTCGCGGAATCCCTTGAGTTTGCCCAGTTCCTCCGTGACCCGTTTCATTTCGCGTTTCCAATGCCGTTTCATAAGTTCCGTATTTGTTTCTCCGAGGCCGCGGGTGCCGATGCCTCCCGCCTGCCGCGAGAGGATCATTCCCATGCCGTAGATGCTCGGTCCCATATGACGCATCCGCGCCATTTCTATCTGGAGTTTGGCCTCCGTGGTGCGGGCGTGTCGGGAAAATATGGATAGGATGAGATCCACCCTGTCCCATACCTCAATGTTCGGATTGATATCCCAATACATTTTTGTCAGGTTAAATTTTTGGTTAGGGGTGAGTATGCCATCCACGACGATGACATCGACGGAATGCGTTTTGATATAGTCTTCGACCTCCTGCGCTTTTCCGGGGCCGATGTAGAGAGGCCGCTGCGGCACTCCTTTTTGAAGGATGATGTCGACGACTGTTGCGTTACCCAACGCGGAGGCGAGATTCCAAAGCTCTGTGATATTTTTTTCTATTTCCGACTGGGCAAGCTTGGCATCAGCCAGACACACAAAAAGAATGGTAATAGGTTGACCCGAAGGTTTCATGGGACTGATTATAGTCTATTAGGATATAATCTCCCTATGGATCCGAGAAAATCCCTCCTTGATCTTCTAGAATCGTTTGTTCCTTATGATAGCCGGGAAAACGAATCGTTACAAAAAGTAAAAGACTTTGTTCTTGCCCACGCGGATTGTTTTGGTCACTCTGTGTTGCCCGGGCATGTCACCGGTTCGGCGTTTGTCGTTGATCGGGACTATGCATATACCCTCCTGACGCATCACAAAAAAATGAACATGTGGCTGCAGTTTGGCGGACACTCTGACGATCACCCGATCGTATCAGAAACGGCCATGAGGGAGGCTCGGGAAGAGTCGGGACTTCGTGACATCCGGTATTCTATCCTGGGGAATATCATATTTGATATCGATGTCCACACGATACCAGCCCACGGCACTAGCCCCAAACACATCCACTACGATGTGCGTTTTTTATACATTGCCAACAGACTGGAAGCGCTCACGGTAAGCCATGAATCAAACGATTTGGCCTGGATCCTGCTTTCGGATGCCGCTCGGTATAATGCCCGTCCGGAGTTTTTGCGAATGGTAGAGAAGGTCATACGGTTAAAAAATAGTGGTATACTTGCTCCACATGGACACAACGCATAAACCGAACTATCAAAAATCACCGTTCCGTGAATACTTCAACATCTTAAGCGATGCGGATAAGGGCTCGCGGGATTCTAAAGAGTTCGGATCCATGCTCATCCTGTCGCTTGTCGAGGAAATAGGGGAGATGGCGCGGGCGTACCTCGCTGAACACGGACGGAAAAAGACAAATCTAGCGGCGCAACGGGATGAAACATATGAACAGGAGCTTGGTGATATTCTCGTATCCATCCTCCGGTTTGCCAGGGTTAAAAATATCAATCTTCATGACCGGATTATGTATTCACTGGAAAAAATAAAAGGCCGGCAGACTACGCCCAAGACATGAATCGCTTCTTTTTAGTACTTACCGGTGTCGTTGTAGCAGTATCTGGGATCGTCGGATGGAAATATATCCGTCCGGCCTCACAATCGGATGCTCCAAAAGTTCTTGGAAGCACAGCAGTTTCCGGTCAAACACATTTTAATGCGCTTAGAATTTCCACCGAAAAGAAGATACAATCTCCAACACCCAGCCCAATATTTCTATCCCCTACATCATCTATGCAGGTGCCTCTGGTTACCGTGATTGACGGACCGGGAGATATCATTGAGGGGGACATAGCATCATTTACCTGGTATGTGGATGCTTCACCCATGACCATCCGTACGACGACCGTGTATTATGGCATGACAAGCGATCCGGGGGTTCTCGTCACGCAAGCGGCACCTGATCAGACGCAATACACCCGGGCGCTCCAGGATTTTATGGACGGGACGTATGGCGTGCCACTGCGGTTCGTAGGAAGTATACCGATCAGCACGCCGGGTACATATTTTTACCGGGGGTATGCCCGCATCGGAGAGAAGCATTATTGGAGCAGTGAGGGGAGTTTTGTAGTACACCCAAAACCCAGACACGAGGTAAAAGTTTCCAATTTCCCCAACGTCGTTACCGGCGGAGAAAACGCAGCGTTTACGTGGGATATATACGGTCCGGCGGCAACGATTGGATTTACAGCGATCGCCGGAGGGAAAACATCGAAACCCGGCACGCTTGAGTCAACCGTCGATGTCCCCCAGACGCCGTATACGATCCTCACGCAGGATTTCACGAGCGGGAGCTTCGCCATACCGCTCCGGTTCATCGGGAACGCGAGGATTTCAGACCCGGGTGTGTACTATTTCCGTGCGCTTGCCTTCATAAGCGGAAAAAACATTTGGTCGGATGAATATTCTTTTATCGTGAAAATGACACAATGATGAACGCTCAAGATGTTTTTGAATTATATGACCAATTAGCCCGTCTTGAAATCGAACTATGGTTGGATGGTGGGTGGGCAGTGGATGCGTTGTTGGGACAAGAGTCAAGGACGCATGAAGATGTGGATATCGTGATTGAGGAGAGGCACGTTTCCAAATTACGCGAACTATTAGTGCAAAAAGGATATACGGATATTCCGCGAGATGATACGAGCGCATGGAATTTTGTGCTTGGGGATGACAGAGGTCACCTGGTAGATGTTCACGCAGTGGTGTTTGATGAACATGGAAATGGTATGTATGGGCCGGGAAAAAATGGGGTTATGTATCCGGCTGAGTCTTTCACGGGATCCGGAACAATTGTTGGAAATTCCGTTCGGTGCATTTCAGCAGAATACCTCGTGAAGTTCCATTCCGGTTATGAGCTGGACGATAACGACCGCAAAGATGTAACTGCGCTTTGCAAGCGATTTGGGATAGTTAATTATTCTTCGTCGTTCCATCCAAAGTAATCTAACAGTAACCGCCGTTTTTCATCGGGTGACTCTGCTTGTTCAAGCTCTGCTATCTGATCGCCTGTGATGATAATATAATTTGCAATTTTTGCTTGAGCGATGACACGTTGTTGAGCATGTTTAGATGGTAAATCGCCGCTTCCTCTTGTGACTTCAACATACATATTTCTCGGGATACATAAATCTGTTACAAGAAAGTCGGGAGTTGTTACGGATTTTTTAAGATCTCCATGTTTATCTAGCACAGGAGGATAACAACGAATGGATGGAGAATTTTGTATGTTAAATCCAGCTATTATAGCCGCATTAGCGAATGTCCGTTCAGAGGAATCACTTCCTAAAGTTTCTCGTCCATTTCCCATGATAATAATATAAGGGCAGGCGGCTGAATAGCAGCAATACTACAGGAAGAAAATGAATAAGTGTAGTGGGGATTATTTTTTGAATGAATGGGAGGGATAAATTTACAGATGGAGTAAGTTATCGATTCAGCACTGTGTCTACCCCCCATGAGTGAGGCGGACGAGGATGGTGACGAGGACGATGCTTGCCACAAACGGCACGACGACACGCAACACATGTTTGTGTCCCGCGCGATGATGAAGTTCCGGAATAAGGTCAGAGGCGCCTAGATACAGGAATATCCCACCTGCGGCCCCTAAAAAGCTCGGAAGATGCGCAGTCAA
>CAYHFH010000051.1:0-6842 GCA_964355865.1 uncultured Gammaproteobacteria bacterium | reverse complement strand
GCAGATTCTTTTCGACCGAATCAACAATTTTAGAAAATACGGTTTCATCTGATGTAAAGTCCACGGTTAATCCTGACGGGGCAAAATGATTCATCTCGAGAGTCATCCCATCATCAATTTCGATCATAAACCCATGCATACTGCTAAATGTATATCCGCCGACGGTTGACCCTCCAAAATTTCCGGTATATTCGAGCGCTTTTTTGCTATTGGTTAGCACCACCTGCTTTATGACAAATGATTTGCCGGATGCATCCGTGAGACCCACGTTTCCTCGTGCGTCCACGAGGAGCTGTCCCCGCCCACGGGGAGCGACAGTGAAACGCGAGCCGCCCGGAAGATACGTCCCCTGCGACGCGCAGTTTCCACCGTCACATATTGGCGCAAGCACATCTGGCGGTAGTTGAAAGGTAAGGCCTGCAATCGGTAGTTTGGTCGTGCCGCTCGTGACCTCATAGGATTTCCACACATCCGATCGCGGTGCTATCGTGGCCGTAGGAGTGGCAGTTGGAGACAAAAGATTCATAACGTAGGACGTTGGGGATGATGTCGGTGTGGGCTGGAGCACATCTGCAACCGTAGACGTTTCAGACCGCGACCCCAAATATTGACGCAAAAAAACACTGATACCCATCCCGACGCCAAAGAGTACCAGAAAAAGAAAAACTATACCCACTGTGCCGCCAAATGAGTGATGGGGAGGTGCAATGAGCTCTGGAGATGGAATTTCTTCCGGCGATTCCTGCGGGACGGGTTCGATCACCGGAGTTTCTTCGTAGTTAAGTGGAGATGGTGGTGATACACTCGCGGCTTCCGGTTGAGACGGTACTCCGGCAGGTTGATCGTCCATATTCTATAATTGTGACACCGGCACTAGTTCGTGTCAATGAAATCGTTGCATCGATTTTCCTTTCATACGCTTTCCATTCGTTTGACAAGACACACCGTCATGTTATCCGTGGCACCCGCGTCCTGGGCGCAGTGCAAAATATTGACCGCTACATCGGAGATGGCCGTCGCACTTACTTCGCTTTGCCTGAAAAGATCCGAACATTTGAACGAATCCATGACATTGCCGACGCCGTCTGTCGCCAAAATCAGGCAGTCTCCCGCAATAAAATCCCCGGTGATGACTGATGGGGTGAGACCATAACGGGTCGTTCCGATGGATTTGGTGAGTCGTCCTTGGCGGTCTACATCTTCAGTCGTGAGTTTTGTCATCACGCCATCCCGGACGAGAAATGCACTGCTGTCTCCTACGCTCCCGATATAAAAATGCCGGTCGATCACGATACAAACGAGCATAGTCGACGCCATCCCTCCTTCAAACCCTTCTTCCCGCTGCTTCTGCCATACCGTCATATTCGTGGTGCGGAATATCCTATGGAGGAGTAATTTTCTGTCTTTCCAATAGCTATGCCTTTGCCGCACAAGCCGGTATGCCCACACGGCAGTATCTCCGGCAAGTTGGGACGCTACCTCGCCACGAGGAAGACCTCCCACTCCATCACACACCACAAAACACTCATCGTTAAAGTTGATGAAATAATCTTCCTGCCTCTCCCGTGTTCCTTGTAGTTGACTGGCGGCAAAAATGAGCGGTGCGCGTGGGGGACGTTCATGAAGAAATGATGAATCGGAGATGGCCACTGTATCAGGATTGTACTGCTTCTTTGTAGCGCCTTTCAACTTCTGTCCAATTGACGACATTCCACCACGCCTTCACGTAATCAGCGCGGACATTTTGATACTTAAGATAATAGGCGTGTTCCCAGACGTCTAATCCAAGAATGGGGGTTTTGGTCGCCATCAGTGGATTGTCCTGATTTGACGTATCCATGATGACGAGTTTCCCCGCGTCGACCACGAGCCACACCCAGCCGCTACCAAACCGCGCCATCGCAGCCGCCGTAAACTGTTCCTGAAATTTCTCAAGACTTCCGAAGGTCGTATTCACTAATTCCAAAAGCATACCGCCCGGCATCCTCTCCTCACCCGTCGGATTTGCACTCATTACGGTCCAAAAAAGGGAATGGTTGTAATGTCCTCCCCCATTATTTCTGACTTTTGTCCGTACAGCTTCGGGCACTTGATCCAATTTTCCCATCAATTGTTCAATGGATAGATTGGCAAATTGTGGAAGGTCAGCAAGAGCGTCATTGACGTTTTTCACATATGCCGCGTGATGCTTGTCATGATGTATCTGCATCGTCGCCGCATCAATATACGGCTCCAGCGCATTGTAGGCGTAGGGAAGTTCGGGAAGTGTATACATAATTATTTATCTCCTTCTGTCTGTAGTCTATCATACATTATATAATTATACAGGTACCTGTTTTCTGCCCGCATGTAACGAATTCTAACGGATAATCCTCTGTTTCGTTATATAATAGATACCAATGAAACCTACACAAACAACTATCAAACTTCCCCCATCCCGGAAAAAACTTCCCCGGTGGACGAAATATCTTTTTTGGCTTCTACCCATTGGACTTGTACTTATTTCTTATCTGGTCATTCTCAAAGATCTCCCATCGCCTACCAAATTAGGAAATTACGACGTGCCGGTGGCGACAAAAGTCTATGACCGCAACGGTCACTTGCTTTATGACATCTTCGCCGACCAGAATAGGTCTCCGATCCCGCTGACGCACATTCCTAAATATCTCCAACAGGCGACCATTGCCATAGAAGACAAAGATTTTTACCGGCACGGAGGGATTAGCCCGGTAGGCGGCATGGTCCGGGCAATCGTCGCCTCCGTCACAAAGAACAAGCTCCAAGGGGGGTCAACCATCACCCAACAACTCGTCAAATCCGCGCTTCTCACCTCGGAGCGCACGGTCACGCGCAAAATTAAGGAAATAATTCTCGCGTTTTGGGTAGAAATTCTCTACCCCAAAGACAAAATCCTTGAAATGTATCTCAACCAAGTTCCCTATGGGGGCACGGCGTGGGGCATAGAAACCGCATCGGAAAAATATTTTGGTAAATCTGCAAGTGAACTGTCTCTTGCCGAAGCCGCTCTTCTTGCTGGTCTTCCCCAGGCGCCTACCCTCTATTCGCCCTACGGCGCCCACCCGGAGTATGCAAAGTCCCGCCAAAAAGAAGTGTTACGGAGAATGGTCGAAGACCGATATATCACCCAAGGAGAGGCCGACGCGGTCGACGCACAAGCGCTCATCTATAAAAACGCGCCGAATATTAAAGCTCCCCACTTTGTCATGTATGTCAAACAAGAACTGGTGGATCGCTTCGGGGAAGCGCTCGTCGAACGAGGGGGGCTCAAAGTAACGACGACGTTGGATCTCCCACTCCAGGAATATGCCCAGGCCACAGTTGCCGCTGAAGTGAAAGACCTGACACGGCTTTCTGTGACCAATGGCGCGGCGCTCGTCACAAAGCCCGCAACAGGCGAAATTCTCGCCATGGTCGGGTCAACGGATTATTTTGCCTCCCCCTCCGGAACATTTAATGTCACGACGGCGCTGCGGCAACCCGGATCATCGATCAAACCCATTAATTATGCCATTGGCCTCGAGAAACATATCGTCACCCCGGCGACAATGTTTTTGGATATCCCAACGTGCTTTAAAAATTTTGACCAACCCAACTATTGTCCCAAAAATTATGACGGTAAATTCCACGGTCCCGTACAGCTGCGACTTGCGCTGGGAAACTCCTACAATATTCCGTCGGTCAAAATGCTCTATCTCAATACCGTGCGTGATATGGTTGCGTCAGCCAGTGCATTCGGCTTGGACACACTCACGGATGCAGACCGCTATGGACTCTCACTCTCCCTGGGCGGCGGCGAAGTGCACATGACGGATATGGCGGAAGCCTTCGGGGTATTTGCCAACAGCGGAATCCGGAAAGATCTGGTGTCCATCCTCAAGGTGGTGAGCAAAGACGGCTCGGTGCTGTTTGAACACAAAGATCCCAATCTCCAAAAAGAGATGCCTTCCCAACTCTTGCTCCAGGGACCACGGGCGGTAAGTGCGGAAACCGCATTTCTCATCTCGCACATACTTCTGGACAACAACGCGCGCCAGGATTCATTCGGATCACGTTCTAATCTTTTTATCCCGGGCCACGCTGTATCGGTCAAAACCGGCACCACGGATGACCTCAGGGACAACTGGACCATAGGATTTACGCCGCAAGTGTTAGTTGCGACATGGGTCGGCAACAACGATAATTCAAAGATGAATCAAGCGCTCGTTTCCGGCGTGACTGGAGCCGCTCCCATCTGGAATAAAATTATGACCCATGCACTCCGCGGTAAGCTTGATGTGTGGCCAAAACAACCTGATGGCATCGTCGGATCCCAGATTTGTGCTGTTTCCGGACTCCAGGCCCCCAACCCTGATGGGGATGATAAAGGATGTCCGACGAGATTTGAATATTTCATCAAGGGGACAGTGCCAACAGAGCGCGAAAATATGAAACGGCAGATACCCATCGACAAAGGAACGGGCGATCTGGCACCCTCCAGTCAAACAGACAATGTGGAAATGCAGGAACACGCTATTCTCTCCGATGGTCTATCCACGTATTGTTTAGACTGCCCGCACCCGGAGGGACGCGCAGTAATAATCAAATAATGTCGAATTTGTAGATTCTTACTCCTTGTCTAAAGCCCATAGTCTGTGGTATAACGCTTCCATCATGCCGCCCAGACCCAAAAAAGCAAAAAAAACTCTATCTACGCCGTCCCAGACGGTCGTCTTTTTCCTCTCTATTGCCTATATTCTCATGGCTCTTGGGGATGCGGTCCGGATCAGTTTTTGGTGGATTGTACGATTTTTTATCGTATCCTATAAGAAAGTTTCTGTTCAATCCCGCGCCATCACATCATCACTCACGTCAGTATGGATGCGCATGCGTGTTGCGGTAAGCGTCCGGAAGTTATTACTCCGTCAATGGATACAACGGGTGATGAAATCCACCAAACCGAAAAAATCTGTCCACAATAAAAGCCGATGGAATGTGGTCATTCCAAAATTTCCGCGAATGCAGTTTTCTGTTCCGATCAAAGAAAAAATAACTCTACTTAAACGTCAGGGGGTGTCGGCACGCCATTCATTGGTATGGATGCATCAAATTCAACTTCATCCGGTGATCGCATTCTTTTTAGGATCGGTAGCAACCGTAGTCTTTATCGCCATTCCGCTCATCGCGTATCTCTGGCTCCGGTCTCTCCCTAACCCTACCCTTCTTACGGTACGCGACTTAGATGTGACGACAAAAGTCTTTGATAGGAATGGCGCGCTCCTCTATGAGATATATGCTGATCAAAATCGCACGCCGCTCGCCCTCAATGAAATTCCGAAATTCGTCATCCAGGCCACGATTGCCATCGAAGACAAAAATTTTTATTCCCACCAGGGGTTCTCCCTCAGCGGCATCACCCGCGCCGCACGCGAAACGATGCTCCGTGGACGGGTCCAAGGAGGATCAACCATCACCCAGCAGCTCATCAAATCCGCGCTTCTCACTCCCCAAGTCACTATATCTCGTAAAATCAAAGAAATCGTCCTCGCCTTTTGGGCGGAACGCCTGTATACCAAAAACCAAATTTTAGAAATGTATCTCAATCAAGTGCCGTATGGGGGAACTGCGTGGGGCATAGAATCTGCGGCCCAAACTTATTTTGGTAAATCAGCAAAACTATTGACCCTTGCCGAAGCTTCGCTTTTGGCGGGTCTCCCTGCCGCCCCAAGCGAATACTCACCATTCGGGACTCACATCGACCGGGCATTTTCCCGCCAGGGAGAGGTGCTTAGGAGAATGGTCGAAGACCGGTATATCACCGAGGCTCAGGCCCGGGAAGCCCTCGAGCAAGAAATCCACTTTGCGCGCCCTCGAATCGGCATCCGAGCGCCGCATTTTGTGATGTATATCAAAGAACTTCTGGAACGCCGCTACGGCCCGAGACTCGTCGAACGCGGCGGGCTACGCATCAAAACATCCCTTGACCTTTCTATCCAGGAACGGGTCGAGGAAATAGTGAATACGAACATTACCAAGCTTGCCTCTCTGCGCGTCGGCAACGGAGCGGCGGTCGTCACCAATCCGAAAACCGGAGAAATACTGGCGATGGTCGGAAGCCGCGATTATTTTGATACAGCCCGCGAAGGCAATGTCAATGTCACGGTCGCACACCGGCAACCCGGATCATCCATCAAAGTGGTAACGTATGCTGCGGCCCTCGAAAAGGGATTTACCGCAGCTTCAATTCTTGATGACAGTCCGGTTTCCTACCCGCAAATCGGCGCACCCGCCTATACTCCGGTCAATTATGACGGTAAATTCCATGGGTTTGTGCCGCTGCGGTACGCGCTAGGAAATTCTTACAATATCCCGGCAATACGCACGATTGCAGCAATCGGCGTCCCTGCGATGATAGAAAAGGGTCGCACTATGGGTATCACTTCCTGGATCGACGAAAGCCGGTACGGCCTCGCGCTTACTCTGGGCGGAGGAGAGGTGACGATGTTGGATATGGCATCCGTCTTCGGGACGCTTGCCAACGGAGGTACAAGAATGGATTTATTACCTATAACGGAGGTAAGCGATTATACGGGGAAAATTCTCGAAAAAAATAAATCAAATGAACATCCACAAGCAGTCAAACCGGAGGTTTCCTGGATCATTGGTAATATATTAAGCGACAATAACGCAAGGTCCCAGGCATTTGGTCCGAATTCCCTTTTGGTCATCCCCGGAAAAACAGTGTCGGTCAAAACCGGAACAAGCAACGATAAACGGGACAACTGGACCATCGGGTATACGCCTAGCGTGATGACGGCCGTATGGGTAGGAAACAATAGATCGGA
>CAYHFH010000050.1:0-6914 GCA_964355865.1 uncultured Gammaproteobacteria bacterium | reverse complement strand
TGGCGCCCTATCATGCCTTGAACTCTTAAATGATATAAAAACGCTAGCTTCGCAAGGCCAGGCCTTGCGAAGCTGGATATTCCAAATAATCGTCCCCCGCGCGGTAGCGCTTGGCCTGGGCTTGCCCTCCCTCATCTACCTCTCCCTCATGACCTCGTTTTATCCGTGGAAGAGGCTTGCTGAGTTTGACATCGTCAAGCCCTTGCCGTTTGACTACATTGAGTATCTCAAAGCGGTGGGCCCCATCCTTCCCTTGGGGATCACCGGACTTCTGGTCGCCCTCAAGATGAAAGACCGCCGGATGTGGCCGGCTGTCGCCTGGGTTCTCGCGTGGGCACTGCTTCTTTTTGTTTTCAAATTCATTCCTGCCCAGTCACCCCTCCGGTTTAGCGAAATGATTCCCCACGTGCCACTGGGGGTATTGACCACATATCTTGTTATTATGGTTGGTATAGCGATTCAAAATTCACATTTTTTATCACATCTTCATCTCCCGAATTATGAATCACGAAGTATGAAGAATGGGACAAGATATTGGTTTTCATTCATAATTCATAATTCATACTTCATAATTCCGATTATATTTTTGCTCCATGGCATCGGCATCATGGCTTCCTCCTACCTCTGGCAGCGGGATTTTATCGATCACAAGATACGGGCGACTTATCCGTTGGTGCCGACGGGGAGCTACGTCATGTACCCCTTAAAAGATTTCATCGCTGCTATCCGGTATATACAGGACGCCACAGGGAGACGCCAAACAATTATTCTCTCCGAGACGACCGCAGGTAATTACATCCCGGTAATCGCCGGCAATACGGTCTACGTCGGGCACTCCAATACCGTGCGGGCCGAGGAGAAGGAAATCCAAGTGAAAGAATTTTTTGCCGGCCGCATGAAGCCGGATGATGCAAAGACGTGGATGACCCGCGAAAACCTCCATTGGATATTTTTCGGTCCGCAGGAGAAAGAGGATGGGGGAGTGGGGAATCTGGCAAAACTCTACCCGTTCCTCACCGAAACGTATAAAAATTCCTTCGTGACGGTTTTTCGCCGACCTTAACGCGTAATCGAGTATGTCTGCAACGTATCATGTATCGCATTATCAGACCGTGGCCTCGGTAGAAGCAAGCCATTTTTGGTTTCGCGCGAGAAACGCGATGCTTGCCGCTCTCATTGGTCGTTTTATTCCGAAGCAGTACCGGGGATCTTTCTTAGAAATCGGCTGCGGTACCGGTATCGTATTGAGGGTTTTAAAAAATCTTGGATTTCGCGTGACGGGCTTGGATGTCAACGAGGCAGCACTCACCTATGCAAAAATCAGTTGTCCTCCTGCCCGGTTCGTCCGTCAGTCCTTCTATACATTTCAGAGCAAACAAAAATTTAGCGGGGTTGGCGCCTTTGATGTCCTAGAACATCAAACGCGCGACCGTTTATTTTTACGACGTTGTTGGGATATGTTGGAAGAAGGCGGGACATTTCTCCTGACCGTACCGGCGGGGAAGTGGCTTTGGAGTACTCTTGATGACATTGGCGGGCACAAAAGGAGATATGAACCGGATGAACTCCGGGAAAAACTCCGTACTGCCGGATTTCATGTTCAATGTATGAATTATTGGAACGTGTTTTCCCTGCCGTGGTATATTCTTTTCAGAATATACACCAAGCGTCAGTCGTCCGTCATGGCCGTCCCGATGTATTTGCATGTCCCACATCCTTTGGTCAACGCGATGTTGTATTATTTGTTACGGTTGGAACAGTTATTTTTTCTTTGGTGTCCGTTCCCGAGTGGCGCAACACTTGTCGTTGTAGCGAAAAAAATGAAGGTATGAAACAAATAGTGACATTGATTCGACCGTATATTTTGCCCGTAGGATTATACGGCGCGGTGATCGCACTCGTATTTGGCCGCGCGCTCATTCCCGGAGCCACAGAGATTATTTGGGGCGATGATATCCACCGGTCGTATTATTTCTACCGGCAATTTTTCAACAACTTTTTGAGCCAAGGCGTCTGGCCGTGGTGGAATCCATACAATTTCGCGGGGTCCCCATTTATGGCAAACCCAATCGTCAACATGTTGTATCCAGGGTCATGGCTTTTTGTATTATTACCGCTAAACATTGCATACTCCTGGCACATCGCGATTCATATCTTTTGGGCAATGCTCGGAATGTATATTTTATTGAAACATATCATTGGTCAGATTGGTCCGGATTGGTCGGATTGGTCCGGATTATCCTCTTGGTTTGCCGGCCTCGTCTTTGGTCTTTCCGGCTTTTTCACCGCCCGCATTTGGGCCGGGCACGTGGATGTGATTGCGGCGGCTAGTTGGATGCCGTGGGTGGTCGCAGCCTTTACTCAATTAATGCGCGCTGAGGTCGGCATGCCGTCGTTCTCGTATCATCAAGGTCCGCGCCTCCCATCATCCCATCAAAGTTTTTTTGCCAAGGCCGTGATGATGCTCGAAACGTCACGCCTCCCCGCGCGCGACATTATGCTTGCTGGGTTAGTTTTGGCCATGCAGTTGTTTGCCGGGTATCAGACGATGGCTATGTTGACCCTGGAGGCGGTGGGGATCATGACCGTCATCTCGCTTGTCACCCGGCGCGCAAATACAAAAACAGTAGTGACAGTTATTTTAAGCATCTCGTTGAGTGTGCTTTTGGCTATCGGACTTTTTGCCGTTGTTTTACTTCCTCAACAGGAGTTTTTCCGGCAATCTATCCGGACGTATCCCTTGCCGTACTTTTGGAATGCCTACGGATCGCTCACCTGGCAAAGTTTGGGGCAGTTTATGAACCCCTTCTTTTTTGGCGATCAGCTCACCTATGCCGGCCCGCCGCCCAATTTTGCCGAGCACGCGTTTTTTGTGGGAAGGGGAACCCTCGTGCTACTCATGGTTACATTGATTGTCTGGTTCGTTGGAAAAATCCGTTGGTTTAATCCGACCAATCCGACCAATAACCCAATCCGACCAATGAATAAATTAATGAAACAATGGAGTAATGAAGCAATTTGGGTTGTTGCCTTTTTTTTGATCGCCCTCTTTGGTCTCTGGGTATCCATGGGTCCCAACGCCCCAATTGACCTGCAATACATTCTCTGGAAGGCGATCCCCATGTATCATTTTCTCCGGATTCCACCCCGTCACCTCATCCTCGTCGCATTCGGGTTAAGCGGGCTTATTGGTATAGCCGTTACATATTTGAGCGTTTTTTTGTCATCCTCGGGCTTGACCCGAGGATCCAGTTTTAGAAAAACTCTGGATTCCCGCTTTCGCGGGAATGACACATTACAACTTTTTCCAATATTGTTTGCTGTTTTGATCACCACCGAAATGATCCTTTACGTCCGTCATTTCATTGTCCTGCGGCCTATTCCCGAGACGAGGCATGACCCGGAGCTCATCAAGATTTTAGCTTCCGATACCGGGAATCAAGCGATCAAACCGTATCGTGTGCTTACTAATTTTGGCGCGTGGGCGCCTCCCCGGGACAGTTTTGATTTTGATGCGGGCATGAATTATGGTGTTTTCAATGCGACCGGCTATGACACGATGATTCTCCGGCCGTATTATGAATTTATCGATGCGTCCAATGGGAAAACGAGTCCCAGCATCCTCGAGCATGATGTGCAGATCCCGTATCTCAATGTTTTTTCCAAAGCCACGGATCTCCTGAATATCAAATACATCCTGCATCCCCGGGGCTATGACCCGCTTTTCGGTACGAAAGATCCGAGGTTCCGTCTGATCCGTGAAGATGTGGTCCGGGATTACCGGTTGTATGAAAATACTACAGTGCTCCCACGGTTTTATTTTGCTGATAATAAAGAGGGGAGGGTAGAAATTGAAAAATATTCACCCAATGAAATCATTCTCTCGACCCAGTCCACCGTAGGGGCAACCCTCATGAGTTCAGAGATGTATTACCCCGGATGGGAAGGATTTGTCGATGGGAACAAGGTAGATGTTATTAAGGTAAATAACACATTCCGAGCACTTTTTGTCCCCGCCGGCCCCCACACCGTTTTGTATCGGTACAATCCCAGGATTTTTGCCATCGGTGGAGTCATCACGCTTATTACCGTGGGTATCATGGTATTTCTTTGGAAGAAGTCCTATGATGCGGGTGCCTCCGTATGAAAGAAAAAGAAAAAATTGTTTTTGTCACTGGCTCCTCCCGCGGGATTGGGCGCGCCGTGGCCATCGCGTTTGCCCGCCAAGGTGACATCCTCATTATTCATGCATCCAAAAAGTCCTCTGAAGCAACCGAAGCGCTCCGGCTTGTGAAGCGTTTGTCGCCAAAAAGTGAGGCCGTGTACTTTGATGTCACCAATCCTCAGGCTGTTGCAGAAGGCTGCGGAATTATCCTCAAGCGATTTGGTCATATTGACGTGTTGGTCAATAACGCAGGAATTGTCCGTAACATCCTTTTTACGAAAATGACATTTATCGATTGGGATATCGTTTTGAAGACGAATGTGTATGGTGCGTTTTATGTCACGAAGCAATTGTTGCCTGGGATGATTGCTGCCGGGTGGGGGAGAATATTATTTCTTTCATCAATCAGCGGGGTACGCGGGGATTTCGGGCAGACCAACTACAGCGCGTCCAAAGCGGCCCTCATCGGTCTGACCAAGTCACTCGCCAAAGAGGTTGCCCGTAGCGGGATTACGGTGAACGCAATAGTCCCCGGGCTCGTGGATACGGAAATATTAAAAGACGTTCCGGCTCCCTACATGGAAGCCATGATCAAACAAATCCCCATGGGCCGCAAAGCCCGGCCGGAAGAAATTGCAAGCCTCGCTGTCTACTTGGCGAGCCAAGATGCCGGATACATTACGGGTGCCGCTATCCCCGTCAATGGTGGGTGGATGTGAGATTGACGGAGTCTTTTATGACCGCCGCCGGTTTAGACCGGAATAGATCCGCCAAACGCAGATATACCAACACGCCTATAATCCACAGCTTCGTCAGACGAAAAAACGTATAACCGGAACTCCCATATTTTCTGGATTGGTGTTTGACGCGGATTGATCGCACATTCCCTGTCGTGCGAAATACCAGAGCCGGAAGGTAGACCCATGATCCCCGGTACCGGCTTACGTTTTTGGCAATTGCGCGTTTCATGCAGAAAAAACTCGTGAGCGTCACCTCTTTCGGTTTGCCGAAAACTTCGGCCATGAGGTTATGGAGTCTGGTTCCGATACGACGGAAGGTATCTTCATTGGTTTCATATTGCCCGTACACGGCGTCGGCTTTGTAGCGACGCATGGTTGCCAGAAGCAAGAGCGTTTCCTCCGGCGGCGTTTGGAGATCATCATCGAGGCATACGACGGCATCGCCTTGCGTTTTTCTCAGTCCCATGAGAATCGCGTTGTGTTGGCCATAATTACGGGTGAGGGTCACATATTTTATTCGTTTGTCAGAAGCAGCTAGGCTTCGGACGATGGCATCGGTCGTATCGGTCGATCCGTCATCGACATACACGATTTCGATTTTTTCCGGTATGGGAAGCGTGAGAATTCGGGCGGTCAACTCACGGACTGAGGCGGCGGCATTGTAAAGCGGGATGACGAAGGAAATGCATTTCATAGCATACAATGCAGTGCGATCTCAAGTCTTGTTATTTTTGGATGCACGAGATAGGTGTAGACGTTAAAAACGGCCACATTGTTGAGCGATATTTGTGTATGCACGACGGTATTACCCCGTTTTTTGAGCAGTGAAAACATCTGGAAGTACAATAGCTTCCCTAGTCCTTTCCCCACGAGCGCCGGGTCAATTGCCGCTAGGCGCAGATTGATCCCATCGGTCTTTTTTGCGGTGATAAAAAATCCTGCAACGATGTCCTTTTGATCAACAAAGGCGTAGACCTCGTCTGTACTCTTCATGCTCGTTTCGAGCCATCCCACGAAGCGTTTGTTGGCCAGAGCCGGGGAAATATGTGTATCTACATGGTATCGGTCCGCGGTGAATGCGCGTCCTGCGATTTTTTTCATTGGAGTCATGTGGATGGCAGCAGCTGGGATGAGCCGGTAGTGCCGGTTTGCGTATTGAGGAAATGTTTTTGGATTCCAGCGGGAAAGATCAAAGGATATCTCGATGGCTTCTTCGACCATATAAAATCCGAGTGACGTGAGCGTTTGTATGGAAGCAATTTCTAGTGGTGACGTTTTATAGAATAGCAAATCACCCTTGGAAAGACGCAGGTCTTGTTTCAGTGTTGCCAAAAGGTTTTGCGCTTCCCGTGTTGTTTGAAACGAAAACTTTTTAATTTCAATCGTCGTATTAGACAGATACAGAGAGTCCCAGGGGATCACGGCATAGGTGAGTGATGCTTTCTGAAACGTGATGGTCCGGAGTGTTAGGTCAAACCCCGCACCCATGCGTTTGTGGTTGGGGTATTGGAGAATTTTATTCCGTGGGTGCGGGGTAAACATTGGACACTAGAATAGTGTGTTTTGCTTGAGATGACAATAGTGCTTTGCAAGACACTCTCTTGCGAGGCTAGATTTCGTTTTTCTTGTGATATTGCAAAAGGGAAGTGGGGCGATACAATGAGAGGCGATGAGAGTCTTCAAAAATCCACATTTTATTGCCGCATTTTTTTATTGTGCCATCGTTCTCTTCGTTTTTTGGCCGATTCTATGGCCTGCGCCGGGTACGCTCGTATTTGGCGATGACATCCACCGGTCGTATCATTTTTTTCGGCAACTGTTTGGTGACGCAATTGCCCGCGGTGAATTTCCGTGGTGGAATCCGTATCTTTTTTCCGGAGAGCCGCTCATCGCCAACCCATCCCTCGCATTTTGGTATCCCTTCAATTGGCTTTTCGCCCTCATCCCATATCGTTTCGTTTACTCATGGATCATCCCCATCCATATCTTCTGGGCGATGATGGGGATGT
>CAYHFH010000049.1:1305-6953 GCA_964355865.1 uncultured Gammaproteobacteria bacterium | reverse complement strand
TTGGTGCTGTAATTTTTGGAAGTAAGCCAAGGATTTTTACCGCAAATTGACGGTATACAAATTAGGCAGGGTGGAGGCGCCGGGGTTCAAGTTGGTGAGAATCACGAGCCGGCTGCCGCTGGGCCAGGGGGCCAAGAATGAGCCGTCAAACGGACCCGAATAAAGGGTCGTCCAGTTCGTGCGGTCGTACTCCATGACGTCGATTTTCCCGTTACCCGTGAGGAGCAGATGGCGGGAGGTGGGAAACCATTGGATTGGAGACGGTAAGACAAGAAGACTATCAGACGGTAAGACATTTTTATCTGTATATTTCTTAGTATCTCCTTGACGTATTGTCTTATTGTCTTCCTGTCTAATCTTCTTACTTTCTTCGATAAAATAATTTCTGTCTTCTTTACTATCATACACATAGAGATTGCCGGGTTTGATGGCGCGAACCTCTTCTGTGGGATTCGTGCCGATCATGGGAGGCAGGATGACGCGCGGGATGGTGGCGGCAGCTGTCGCCTCGTAAAGGAGTTTGGATTCATCCGGAGAAAATGACACGATCCGGGCAGCGGTCGTCGCCACATCGATAAATCCTTGTTTGTAAGCCAGGAGTTTTTGGTGGTCTTTTGTGGCTTTTTCCCGGTTCCAGTCGCCCATGAGGGCGGTGCGCGAGACCGGGGGTATCGGGGTGATGAGGGGTGGCGTACGGGAAAGGTCATAGAGCGTATCATTGTCCTGTGTCGTCATGAGTATCTGGTTGCCGTCAGGAGACCAGGTGATAGTTGGACAAGCAACACGAGCAAGACCAGCAGTTAAAGCAAGTCCAGAAGAGTCTGTGGGGGAAGAAATACAGGAAGAAGAGATAGAAAGATCTACGATAAATTTCGGGTCACGGTTTCTTCCTAATGGTCGATCGGAAAGCTCGAGGGTATAGAGCCCGGGCTTTTTGACGCCATCGCGCGTGGCGTCTGTCGGCACGATAAACGCGATTTTGCCGCCATCCGGCGAGAGGGCGGGGGCAAGGAGTCCGCTTGTGGTGATCGGTGAGAGGCTCGGAGATGTGGGGAACAGATACGCATCCGCTCGGGTGACGACTTCCCCTTGGACGCGCAATTTTTTCTCCCACCCGATGTAGCCTTCTTTGATGATGCGTACCGTGTACCAGTTAGGTGCGATGGTAAAGGAGTTATTGGTTGCAGTTTTGAGCTTGGTATCGACGAGTACCTGGGCCCCGACGGGGTCGCTGGTAGCCGAAATGATGCCCGTGGTCGTGAGTTGGGTGGGTTTGGCGACATTGATGCGGTACCCCCGGCCGTAGCCGATGAGGATGGCAGAAGCGGACAAAATGAGAAAAATTGTCAACAGCGGGAATACGATGGAACCGGTTTTTTTCCAGGTCATACCATGTAGTGAAATTTCGACCTTTGCCCTTACGCTTTTTTGAAATTTCGACCGTTTGTATAAAACTTTTTCGTTTCCAAGTGGCTGATTCGGCACGGGCAAAGAAAAAAGCGTGTCGAAATTCTACTACCTGGCATAGGGGATATTCAATCCTTAGTATACCCTAAAATATGCTAGAATGCGAGTGTGTTTACGAAACGTATCGGTATCGATTTAGGCACCGCAAATTCCCTGGTCTGGCTCGCGGGAGAGGGCGTGGTCCTCAATGAACCCACGGTGGTCGCCGTCACCGTCGATGATAACCGGGTCGTCGCTGTGGGCAACGAAGCCAAAGAGATGCTCGGCCGGACTCCGGGCAATATTGTCGCGACCCGTCCCATGCGCGATGGGGTGATTGCCGATTACGTCATCACGGAGGCGATGCTTGCCTACTTTATCGACCGGACGGTTGGACGGCACCGGTTGTTTAAGCCGGAAGTCATGATCTGTGTGCCGACGGGGGTCACCCAGGTAGAACGCAGGGCCGTCCTGGACGCGACACTTTCGGCCGGGGCCAAAGTCGCCTACCTCATCGAAGAGCCCTTGGCGGCAGCCATCGGCGCCAAAATCCCTATTGCCCAGGCCTCGGGCAACATGATTGTCGATATTGGTGGAGGGAGTACGGAAGTGGCTGTTATCTCATTAGGAGGAGTCGTGGTGCATAAGTCAGCGCGGGTCGCCGGCAATAAAATCGATGAAGCGATAGCCAATTTTGTCAAAAAAAAGTTTAATCTGATTATCGGCGAACGGATGAGTGAGATGATCAAAGTGACGATTGGGGATGCGCTTGGCGATGAATCACGAAGTACGAATGGAGAAGCGCGAAAAAAACAAGAGTTGCAGAAGTCTTCATCCATAATTCATAATTCAGAATTCATAATTCAAGACCAGGAGCTGCAACAACAGAAAAAAGTTGCAGGATCAACCGTGTCATCGGATTTACCCGATAGCATTGAAGTCCGGGGCCGGGACCTCTATTCCGGGATGCCCCGGATGATTACGCTGTCGCGCGCGGAGGTGACGGAAGCCATCATGCCGGTTCTCCTGCTCATTGTTGGCGCGGTCAAGTCAGCGCTTGAAGAAACGCCGCCGGAGCTAGCTGCTGACATCATTGATAAAGGGATCGTTATGGCGGGGGGAACGTCTACTCTTTGTAATTTGGATAAACTACTTACTCAGATGACGGGGGTGCCCTGCCATGTCGCCGAAGACGCACTCCTTTGTGTCGTCCGCGGCACCGGGGTCGCTTTGGAAAACATTGAACTGTATAAGAGAAGCATCAGTAAGAGATAAATACTACTCCCGCGAAGCGGGATCCTCGATGCTATTATCCCAATAAAAAATTGGGAACAGCATCGGGACAATACTACCAAATAACAAATGATCACTATGAGTATAAACTCAATTGATATTCTTGGAGTTTCAGTGACTACTTCCCCTAAAGAAGAGATTATTTCGTTCATCCGGACCTCGACGAAAAAAATTCTATACATTGTCACTCCGAATCCTGAACAATTGGTCTACGCACAAAAAGATAACCATTTTGCACAGATTCTCAATGATGCGGATATCGCGCTACCGGATGGGATTGGACTCGTGCTCGCCATGCGAATTTTGGGTCTTTCATCAGTCCTATGTCCTATGTCCTACGTCCTACGTCGCATTCCCGGTGTCGAGTTCATGGAAGATTTGGTCGCGATGGCAGCAGAGAAGGGATATCCTGTCGCTCTCATTGGAGGAAGGGGCGGGGTAGCTGGGGAAGCGCTCGGGCGATTACAAGGGCGGTACCCGAGTCTCCATGGTTGGACGATTGATCCCGGCGATGTTGACCAAGGTAGCCTAGATAATCTAGGTGACGTAGTTGATAAAATCAGAGAAACCAAGACTCGCATCGTCTTTGTCGGTCTTGGGGCACCCAAGCAGGAATTTTTCATACATCGTCTTATGTCCTACGTCCTACATCCTACGTCTCCAATGGTCTTCATGGCCGTTGGCGGCAGCTTTGACACCATCGCCGGACGGGTGCGGCGTGCCCCCTTATTGGTCCGCGGGCTGGGTCTCGAATGGCTCTGGAGGCTGGTTCGTGAACCGTGGCGCTGGCGCCGTCAGCTCGCCCTCCTCAAATTCCTCTGGCTGGTGGTTTGCAGAAAATTAGCCTGAAAAGGCCTCGCCTTTTGAGGCTGGGGGAAAACGAGCTTCGCGAAGAGCGATGCTCTTCGCAAAGCGAGTAAAAAATATGGTTGAAATCAATGATCAGTCTGGTATTGGAAAGATACCACGGAGAGATGTTCTCAAGCTCATCGGGTTTGCAGTAGGATCTCACGCCGCAAACACCGTGATGGCTAAGGAAACCATGCATGAAGCAGAACTTCTGTTGACTGGAGAATTCGGAACACCGCTTGCACAGTGGCGGCCACTTTATGAGATCCATCCGAAGCATGAAGACGTTTTTTCTCCCGATAATCTCCCCCCTAATCTCGATATTGTGTCATTGGAAGGCATCACGTTTACGACGTACGCTGAAAATGACAGTACTGTTCAAGAAAGCGTATACACCATGAATCCGGACAGCTTGTTTCTTGGTCATTTGGAAGGATATGACACTCCAAATTCTGTTCCTCAAAAGGCATTTCCACTGCAAACGCTTGATCATATGAAGAAACATGCTATCAAAGCAGGATTTGGTGATATGGCATATATTCCAGATATGGTCACGTATGATCCGGATGAGGAGCTCAAGACAAGGAAAAATATTGGGGCAGCGCTCATGGTAGGAGGAGTAGCTACCGGGGCGGCAGGTACGGCGCGGTCAAGGTCATTAACGCGAAGGAATTTTCTTCAGATCGGAGGGGTTGTGGGATTTGGTGTAGGGCTAGCTGCTTTTGCGCCGCCGGCGTTACGAAAACCGATGCATGAGGCAGTCATGGCATCCTACGACCATGGAAAAATTGCGCAACGTATTGTAGGCCGGTTAAACACGATTCATAAAGATTTATTGCCGGAATATCTCAATGCGCTTTTTCGGGAACTTATGCAGGCAAACAAACTGATGACTATTGCGCAATCTTTGAGTGATACAAAGGCCGCGAAGCCGTATATTGGATATAATTGGCACTTGGGACATAGTGGGATTGAAGATTGGCTTCGACTCGGTCCCGAACTGACGAGACGTTGCATCAGTTTATATCCTGAAAGTGTCCTGCGGCAAGTCATTAAAGTCAATTTGGATGATCCACGGTGCTTATGGGCCATGCGTGTGGCAGCAGTGCCAAAAAGTTTAACCGTGAATTCGATTACACATAGTAACGGACTCATCATTACATCATCTAGATACGATCCGAAGGAGAAGAGTTTTGACAAGGTATTTGAAGACACGAGTCTTAAGGATGAGTTATCCAAGCGTTTGAATCTGGAGGCTGGTTCGTGAACCGTGGCGCTGGCGCCGTCAGCTCGCCCTCCTCAAATTCCTCTGGCTGGTGGTTTGCAGAAAATTAGCCTGAAAAGGCCTCGCCTTGCGAAGCTAAAAATTTGGCCTGTGACTATTATAAAGACAGACCTGCAAGTTTATTGAGTACACGACAATACCGATCGAAATTTGGCCTACCTACAGCAGGATCACCACTTTTTAGTTCAAGATCCATCATCTGAACACTTGATCCAAAATTGTCTCGTATAAAACTTTGAGTTTGCCATCGTTCATCTTTATTGAGAGTATCCAGGTCTTTTGATAGTAATTTTACAATATCCCAAGCCTCATTGGCTTTTTTTTCGTGGAACCCACCACCAGCAAGTTGTGCTTCCCTATGGTTTATATCTAGAGTTTTTTTTAAGAACCAGTCTAGATCTGGATCGGAATTGGCAAGAGAATCATGTATATGTCTTGTTTCATCAAACATGGTTCACATTCTCTCTCTCACCATATTTTGTCAAGTATGGACGGGGTAAATTGGATTTTTGTCCAACGCGCTTGTATTGGGTAGAGGACATGGAGTAGGATAGGAGTATATGGATACGATTACGTTTACAGTACGAGAACAAGAAGCCCTACGTCGTCTCGGCGTGACGGGCATAATCCTTTTTGGCTCACAGGCACGAGGTTTGGCCGGAGCGGCATCGGATTATGATGTGGGCGTGCTTCGTGTACAATCAACAGCGGATGTCCACCAGGAAAAAGCACTCTATGAAGAACTGTACGATATGCTTGCCACAAAGATTGGCAA
>CAYHFH010000049.1:0-1295 GCA_964355865.1 uncultured Gammaproteobacteria bacterium | reverse complement strand
GTGTTTCTTGAACAGGCTCCTATGGAGCTTGCGCATCACGTGGCCAAGTTTGGATTGGCTATCTACGAAGAGCACCCCCAAACGTTTGCGCGGTTTAAAGAATTGGTGATGGAGCGCTATGCGGATTTTGCCCCATACCGACAGATGTTTCAGAAGCACATATTAGGGAGGATCCCGTCATGAGTAAAGACGCCATCGAGCGCGATGTGGTCATGGTCAGAGTAAACGGCATTGAAGGAGAGTTGGCCGAGCTACAAAAAATTGCTACGGAGCCGCTCGATGCATTTGCCGTTGGCACAGGCTACAAATTAGCTCAGTATCATTTGCATCGGGCGCTTGAGGGTGTGTTTCATATAGCCGGTCACATCCTTGCCCGCCTGCCAGGAGGACAAGCGACGCAATACAGAGAAATGGCAAACAAGTTGGGTGAGGTAGGAATCGTTTCTAAAGAATTTGCCGAAGGGAAGCTCGTGACGATGGCCAGATACCGAAATCGTTTGGTTCATTTTTATGCCCAGATTACCCCGGAAGAGCTCTACGGGATTTTGCAGAAGGATTTGGGAGACTTTATCGTGTTTTTATCTGGGATCAAAAAACTCCTTGAACACCCCGAAAAATTTGGGCTTACGGTGGAATAATTTTTTTCGTGGCGGTGGTTTGCAGAAAATTAGCCTGAAAAGGCGAGGCCTTTTCAGGCTGGGTGAATGGTTGGATGGTCGTTTGGGATTACGTGAGATCGGAGTTTGGAATGGGGGCAACCTGGTGTGGTTCAAACAAATCTGTGATATCACATTGGCGAATAGCATTTTCTGCTTCTTCGATAGTACTCTCATTGGCAAGAAAACCTTTAACAAGTCCTTTTCGTACCGCATCTTTTACTGGATTTACATATGACTCCGACATACTACGGCCATTCTGGATATCGCTCAACACTTGAATACCAGTCATTTCACCGTTTGTATGGGTTGGGTCGATGGATGATGGTAGATTTATCCATTTTATTGCCAACTTCTCTTCGAGATTACTGGGGTTTAACCATTCTGGTATAGGCATGTTGTCCGCTATTCTCTCTCTCAACACATTTTGTCAAGTATGGACGGGATCATTTTGAGAAATCGTCGAGTCGAGCATTGAGGCCCTTGGCAGATTTACCGGTCATGGTGAATTCTCCTCTTGTAGCTCTGGGGGTGGGGGGTCGTGTATAATTGCGTTTAATGCGGATTCTGTATCTACAAACATTTCCTTTAGATCGGAAGAGCGTCGTGTAGGGAAAGAGTGTAGATATCGGTGGTCGC
>CAYHFH010000048.1:0-7083 GCA_964355865.1 uncultured Gammaproteobacteria bacterium | reverse complement strand
TACGACGGTGACGACGGATATGAATGATGTCATCGAAAACATCCGGGCGTGCCTGGCGTGTACGCGGGATGGGGGTAATAATGATACGAACGTGACGTTTGGTGGACCCAACAAGTTCTTTATATTTAGCGGATCCGAAACTCAGTCGAGCGGGAGTATTGCGGACGAAATAGTATTTTTTGTGCCGGCGCAAGCTTCCGATGGCACGAAAAGCATGGCGTTTGTATTTGATAAAGTGTATGGGTCCAATACCCCGACGATACTCCTCAATCATATCGATGCTGTAGGGAAAAAATATCGGAAATTGCGCGAGGCATATCCGGATGCGCGGATGAAAATTGTAGTCACCAAGGCCGCGTTATCTACCTCTGGCTTGGATGAGAAGCAGCTGCAGCAACGATTAACGGAGAAGTACGGAAAGCAAATTAAATTTGATAGTTCGGCGAATCTGGATATTACAGTGCCTGAGTCACCCTTTGGAGATCATTACATCGAATTTGGCGGGGGGACCAGGTCAGCAGGGAAACGGAGCGTGCAGGGCATGACCATCGAATTGCTTCCTGCTCCCGTCGAGCCCAAATCTCAGGGTGTCCAGGCAGTGTTAGGCAATGCTGCCGACGCGATGGAAGCGACAGCGAAAAAATTGGAAAACTGTCCGGAAGCCATTCTTCCCACCCCTGCCGTTATTGCAGATTACAGGAGCGCTTCATCGCCGCTTGGATCGGGATTCTTCCCGGGTATACCAGAAAAGGAGGGCAATGACACTCAAGAAGGAAACAAGCTGGACATATCCGTTGGTCAAAAAATCTTTGAGGGTCATACTGCGTTACCTCTTTCTCTGGGATTTTTCCCAGGTGCGATACCAACGGACATACAACAAGCTGACGATGCCAAAGAGCATGGTCATAGTAAATCCGGTATTTATGATGTCGCTCATGAATTGACTGGTCATATTTTTTCCTTTCCTGCCATATATTCGGCAGACCATAAACATATTACACCCGATCCAATTGCTTTGGCAACCTCAAAAAGCGTTTGGTCGAGCGTTGGTTTAACTAATGATCCGGGCGAGATAAGCAGTAACCCAAACCATCCAGCGGCGAGATTCGTAAATACTTCCGCTATGATGGATGGCCGTATAAAAAATGATCGCATCGATTTCCACGATAGCACTACCCGGAAGGCGTTGTCAAACTTTTCCTTTCTCCCCAAAGTCTATGCGGAAAGTCCCGAGCTTCGTCGAGGGGCCGCCGCCCATTCGGCAAGCTCCCCTCGACAGAGCTCGGGACAAGCAGGGCAAGCTGGCCAAGTGTTGGGCTCCGACTGTGGGATACCGGGGCCGTTACCCCGGGCTCTGGCCCAGGGACTCCGCGCCGCCGCCCGCTTCCTGCGCGGCGCATTTCATGACGCCCCCAATGAAGTGTTTTGGAAAAATTTCACGCAATGGTTGGGCACCCTCCCCGCGCAATTTCAGCAGGATGGGGATCCGGATACCACCAAAAAATCCCCTTTCAGGGATTACTTGGTAAGCAAAACAGATTCGCTTAACGGCTGGATTGATAACCTTGCCAAAAGGATACCATTTTATAGCACTCTTGTCAAGATGTTGGGTGTGGACTCGCCGGGGGTTGAACCCGGTAAGCTTGGGTTATCAATCCAGCCTAGCGAACCTGCCGAGCCCACACCGTTTTCAATTATACCACAGCGTTTTGAGGCCCTTTGGGCCTGGTTGGGTACCCTCCCCCCACTCATGCCATTTGGCTTTATGTCCTCAACACCCAGGATTGCGGATGTATTGAAGCAATCCGCGCCCGTCGGTGGAAGCAAGTTATATCTCGAAGATCAATTCTCCCCCCAGCCCGATCCCACCGGCCTCGGCGGGGGAGGAGGGCCAACGAGTTCACCGATGGATAAACCGAAAGCATCCGGAGATGAACAGTTCGGATTCAGCGTTGAAATTCCGGGTGATTCTTCCCGGGTCACTCTCGGCAGAGACGGTGATCGAGACATATCCATCGGTGATCCGTCAGTTTCACAAAATCACGGTGAGATTATTGTGGACCATGGGACATACTATTATGAAGATCGTGGCTTCACGAGTGGCTCATTTATCAATGACGTAGATGTGTTGAAAATGGAAGATGAGAGGATTGAGTTAAAGCCAGGAGACACCATCCAATTGGGACGTGCGCAAGTACAATTTGTATTTACCCCGGGGAAGAACGGATTTACCCTTCTTCGTGTTCCGTCTGAGTTCTCCACATACGTAAAGTCGCTCAATGTGAGGCTCTGGCTCTCATCTGCTAGGTCCGATGATCGGTTATCCGGGGAGGAGCTTCAGAGGCTTATCAATCAAGTATCCATCACCCAACAAGCTGCCCGGATAGCACGGCAGATACAATTGCAGGCTGTTTCGTACCCGTATTTATCCCATATGTTCTATCGGGGTGACGCGGACAGGTGGTATTACCAAGGCGCACAAGACGAGCGCGTGTATCTTGATGATGATCAGTCCGTGCAATTTGAAGCATTACGTACGCTTTACAGAGAGCTCCTCCGTATCCATTCCTCACTTACCCTTTCCGGAGTGGACGCAGCTCCTCAGGATGGAGATGTTCCGGCAATTCAGCAATTTGCCCAAGCCACCCAACGGTCTACAGACCGGATCGGTACTCTCGCTTTTATCTCTCAGAGAATTACAAAAAACAACGAGAGCCAGGCGCCTATGGTCAGGCAGTATACGGAGACTCTGATTCGGATACGAAGTCTTTGGGAGGCTGCATTGATCTATCCGGAAAATTTTGATCAGATACTGCGAAGTGAATTTCAGGAGACGCCGGAAGTGGCAGAGGAAATTCTCGATTATATGCATGGAAAACTGAACAATACTCCGGTTGGAGAGGATTTTGACCGGATGTTTACCAATGAATCCCAATCCTATGGGTATGGGGTCGCGCCTCAGGGCGTGATCCGTGGGTTGCTGCTTGCCGAGCAGGGAATGATCCGCCAATTTCTTCCGGATACCTATCAGGATTATTACCGGCAGAGCCTGCAGGAGCTTAATGCGCAGATGCGCGCAGCAGGCATGACGGAATTTGAAGGCAGCCGGTATGTCAAAAAGGGGGAAGACGCGTGGTATTTTAATCTTAATCTCCGTCATGGGACATACAGAGCTCATGGAAATTCAGATGGGTTTGTCTCCGTCCTCGAGCCAATAGCACATACCAAGGTTTTGAGTAAGGATGCCTACGCCAGGTTCATCGCCCACACCAAGACACATGAGATGCTGCATCAATTGCTTGATGGTATGGTTGGCATCAACCACTCATCGTATGGACCTGACTCGACGGAGGAAGCGTTTGTGGAGCTTTATGCCCGCTTGTTATCCGGAGCAGACCCTTCCGAATTTACCGGATATTATGATTTACGGACGCATCGTTTGTATCAGTTGGTACAGGAAGCCGCACAAGTCCAGCACATGACTCCCGCCAGAGTATTATCAGAGATTTTGAAAAGTATGAAGAAAGGATATATTACGATTACGCGTGCGCTAAACCGGTACCTGCCGGAATATTGTGAAGGCAAGTGTCCATCGTTGCCCGCCGGAACGACCTATCTTCAGTATATGGATGGGTACATGGACGCGCCGGGAGACAGGAAATTGTCTCCGGATGAGGCAGAAAACTTAACATCTAAAACCCCAATAATAGGTGGCCCATATCTATTTAACCGTGCATTAGAAGATAAAATACAAAATTTGAACTCTGTCCCATTCATTACTGTAGAACAATTTCAGCAATTAAGTCATGACGATCAAATTCGTGAATATGCGCATCTGGAGCAGTTAATGCAGTTCGTGGATATGGCTCGCAGTTTTCTCACGCAGAATGAGGCGAATTCAGTAAACCAAGAGCTATTAAAGATATACAGGAAGATAGAGGCTTTATATCCATCCCTTTCGTCGCCATATAAATCAGAGCGATCGCTTATTCAGGACGGTAGATCGCCTCAATCTTTATTGAGGAGGCGTATTTCAGTGACAGGATTTCGTGATGATTTTATTGCTGAGGATGTTGCCGGATTATCAATTCCGCAAACCTATGAAGAGCCCCGCAAAGTGATCGATGTTGATCGGTTGCTTTCAGATGCAGCATATCGTCATCAGATTATTGTGTTGCTTCTCAAACTCGGTGGACTTGGAGAGCAGGTAGGTGATTTTGGAGATTTCGTTCCCTGGCTTCCGCAACTCGTGAAGCTGTCCAACAATTTTGACGCATATAAATTGGATAAGGCCTGGGATGATAATTATCTCCCAATATTTCAAATGCTGGTCGACCTTTATAAAGACTTGCTGGGACGTGATGCTGATTCACCCAAAGATGAAACCGTGGCGCTTCTCGGATCACTTACCCAAAATGCGATGGAAGAAATGGCATCCGATTCAGATCTTGAAAAATATAACTCATCACGAAAATCATCTGAGGCAATTCCCAAGCTCATTGCAGAGGGAAAAGTGAAGTTTCGATCATTTGGTACACATAATGCATATATTATTAAGGAGAAACTACTCTTAAAGGCGCATGAATTAGCACGTTCGCAGAATCCAATTATTACAAGAACTGACGGTCAGCTTATTGAACAGATGCTTCTGTCACTTGTGAGAAAAGACGGTCAACTGTCACCATATGAACAGCTCCGCAATCAAAATGTGGCAAGCGTGATGGGTGATATAGACCGGTATGCGGGGCAGACCATCACGGTGGACACGATGTTTGCGTTGTTGGCCAAACTGCGTGACGGAATTACGAGTGATCCGCTGGTCTTGCGTGATGCTGATTTACAAAAAATTAGGGGCCGAAAAGACGCGATACCATTTCGTGAGGTGCCTGCACGGTTGGATACGTTTCTGGTTAAGCTCAATGGTTTGAAACCGACTGATAGTGATACTGCCTCCCGTGTTGCCGCAGAGTTGATCGCAGAGTTTCAGGATATCCATCCGGTTGATAATTTTAATGGGAGACTCGGCCATATCCTTGTAAATATTGCTTTGGCAAAGATGGGGCAGGGGAGGTTTTTTTCAGACCCTGAGGAAAACACGGTCTATGTGGATGTAGTTACGGCAGCTATCGGTGGTGATCTCACGAAGCTTACCGCATTCATTCGCGCCCATCTTGAACAAACCACGGAAGAGATTTCCGCTACTGAAAAAATGGCCAATCTGGTTGCCAACGCGATGGACGCTGCCGCTAAAAAATTAGAAGACTGTCCCGAAGCTTTTCTCCCCACGCCAGCCCTCATTGCGGATCACGCAGGTCTCTTATCGCCGGGATTGTTTGGGTTCACCGGTTTTTATAGCGATCAAGCCGACCAGCAGAAATCCGATTACCAGAAGCATGTAGGCAATCGCGCTATTAGTGAGAAAATCTTCTATTCGAATATTGGCTATCATAATGATTTACTCCTTTCTGATAATACAAGTGTACCAAGTAGTGCCACAATAGCAAATGGCATATTCGTAAGCAGGAGTTCAAAAAATTTGTTTGACGATGTGCCAAATACGCCGGGACTGATAAAGACAACAGCAAACCACCCGGATGATAAATTTAAGAGTACTCCTGAAATGGTTTCTACCAATGTTTTGCGCGAAACATATCCCATCAGTTCACAATCTACCACACCCGAATATCCATCGTCAAACTTCTCCCTCATCCGCCAGGTTTATGCGGATAGTCCCGAGTCTCAGGGTCAGGTATTGGCCGCCGTGACGGGTGGGTGTTCGCCTATAAAAATAGTTGCCGCAAAGGGACTGTATGCCGCCGCTGATTTCACCCGAAATACACTTCCCCAAGCTCCAAACGCAGTGATAGCGGATAAATTAGGAGGTGGCGCCCTGTATCTCTGGGTTCTGACGCACACTGATCAAGGCGGCACCGGAGGAGGGGAATCGGGGATTGATACTACAAACTTCGCAAGCAGAAAGTTGGTAGAGGCGGAAGCCCCGCGGCTCATTGTGACAAAGGATAAAAATGCAGCAAATACCCTCATGGCTGAGTATGAGCGGATGATTGCAGCACTCATCCAAGAGATGCGGGATCGTCCCGGTAGAAGTGAACGTGAATATTTCGATGCGACTGCTGTGAAGCCACACATAAATACAGTAGTAAAACAAATTGTTGGGAATACAATCCAAGCGGACCCACTTACTTTTCGCCTTCTTACCGCGTTGACTGCTGATATGGATTTGCTGCGACAACAAACCGTCAATACTTCCTTTTCCTCACTCGGACTTCCGTCTGCACAGTCTCCCGTCGCATTCGTTCCGATCGGGGTGCCACCTACTGATCCAAAAGCGGTGAATGGTTTGGACGCTGGCCAAGCTCCGGTTGGATCGTTATCGCTTGGTTTAGTTGTGCCTACAGCTGATCGGTTATTGCAGAAAATTTCAGTTCCGGACTCAATGAAAAGTACGATCGATATGATAAACAAATCATTAGATAAAGCACAAGAGAGTTGGAGTCAAAAAAGAGCGGACGAGTTTGAGAAAGGCATGGTTTGGGTTCATGGCCAAATTGCTTCATTACTCCATGCATATCCGGGAACACCTGAAGTTGAACAACTAGTGGTGCGTCACAATTGGTTGGCAACACAAGCAAGAGGGACGCTTCAGGAATTAGTTATGGCGGTAGATTCTGCTGGTTTAGCGACGTATACCATATATACGTATGACGGAAAAAGGAAGGTGTATTTTGCCGTAGCGAAAGTTACTGGGGAGAATTTGTACGGAGACAATTTGACTGGGGTTTTAGCAGAGAGGTCAGATCTTGCCTCTGCTTTTGCTGCGGTGGGTGAAAATATAGTAGGAAAAACCGGAGTGAATCTCTATAGAGAAAGAAAAGCCGCAAGAGCTCTTGTGGGGATTGAAGATATCGTAAAGCCAGCAAATACTCACGTTTTGCCCGCTCCTCTGGATTCGATCATAGGCGGCACCGGCGGGGGAGGGGAATTAGCGGCCGTCGTCCATCCTGACCAGTCCGGATTGACCCAAATAGAAAACCAGATCCAACAATTGACAACGAATGCTGC
>CAYHFH010000047.1:4206-7375 GCA_964355865.1 uncultured Gammaproteobacteria bacterium | reverse complement strand
TTGGTGGGGCATTGTCTTGGGCGGGCATGGGCCTTGCGGGGGTCGCGGGGCGGGCAGGAGGAGGGCTTGTTGGTCTTCTGTTTGGCGGTGCCCTCACTTCTCCTTTTGGAAGGCGCACGGAAAAAACAAGCTTTTGGGACGACACGCCCCTCATGATCGCGGTGTTTATCGGGGCAGCAATCACATTGCTTTTCATCCTCCCTACATTTCTCAATAGTGGGTTTATCGATAATACAAAAAAGTGGTCTGCGCTCATGGTTGCTGGACAAAATCTCTCCGGTCGGGGCATTGGAAATGAAGGAAGGGATGAAATTACATATAATGGTCCCCAACCTCAACCGGCATCTGCCGTAACGGGGTGTCCGGTTGGACAAGCGTTGTTTGCTTCAATAACCCAATGCCCAAATGATAACCGGCCGGACTATTCGCACTATTTAACCCACAAGTGGTCGAACGCCTATGATATCGGTCTTCCTGTAGCAACAGAAGTTTATGCCACGCACGACGGAAATCTCGTAGAGTATGTGTCCGACATTCCACAAAACGGCGGAGTCGATTACGGAAACTATGTTGTGCTTGCGGGAACTGATCCGTCTTCCGGCAAGCTTTATTTCACGATTTACGGACATTTGTTAACCGTAAGCAACTCCATTAAAAGCCTTTGTGGCGGTGCGGCAAGGTGTTCCGGCGTCAGTGGCGCGTTAAAGGTTTCCGCGCGAACCCCGCTGGGCACATCGGACAACACGGGGGCCTCATCTGGGCCGCACCTTCATTACGAACTTCGTAACGCTGACGATACAAAGCCCTCTTTCGTGCTTCCTGAGGGATGCGGTGGTTATTCACAAACCATTAATTGTGGGGCTCTCTAGTTGTGAACCGTCGGTCGCATTGCACTTCATCCGTCCGAAGTCACCCTCACCGGTTTACCCTGAGCTCGTGCGAACGGGCATGATGATGTGAAGAAACGCGGGCTCTTTAGGGCTTCGGAACGCGCCGGGGTTTAAAGCGCCGGTCATTTCAAACACAACTTCTTCTCCCGGAAAGTTGGCAAGAATCTCTCCCAGAAACCGGCTGTTAAACGCGATGTCCCCTTCTTCTCCCTCGGTTTTCGCTTCCACGCTCGCCGTGTTTTCTCCAACTTGGGGGGCGTTGGCGGAAACCGTCAGCGAGTTTTTCCCGACGTGCAGGCGAACGATATTGGCGCTGTCCCGGGCAAATATGGACGCAGACTTGACCGCTTTGGTAAGCTGCTGCACATCAATCGTTGCCGTTGTGGTGCGCTTCGTGGGAATTATTTTTTCAAAATTAGGGTATTCTCCTTCAATCTTGCGGGTCACAATGGTCGTGTCCCCCACCCGCGCCACGAGCTGCCCGTCTCCCGCGTCTGATAGGGCAACGTCCTTAACCTCTTTCTCTTCCTGACACACGCGTAAAATTTCCCCAAGCGCCCGGCCGGGAATTACAAGGTCAGTGCCTTGCGGAAAAGAAAGGATGGACCGGTAGACCGACAACCTGTACCCGTCGGTTGCTGCAAAAAGCGCGCCTTCTTCTTTTTGTACAATTTTGACCCCGGTCAGCAAGGGCCTCCCCTCGTCGGTCGAGGCGGCAAACAAAACGAGAGATAAAATAGAGACAAACAGGTCCTTTTCAAGCGATGTTTCTTTTTTCCCTTCGGGCTTATTCACCGGCGGGAATTCCCCAGCGGCCACCCCTGCGATAGACGCGCGGATCCCGCCGCAAGAAACCAAGAGAGAGCCCTCTTTTTCCTCCAAGACCACCGTGTCCTGAGGAAGAGAAGAGACGAGATCTGAAAATACCTTCGCCGGCACACAGATTCCCCCTTCTTTTTCTATTTTCGCCCCCACAGAGACGGACTCTGTCGTTTCTAGGGTTGATGCAGTAAACACAAGGCCTTCTTTTGTTGCTTTTATTAAAATGTTCGAAAGAATTGGAAGCGGTGGTTTTGTAGAAATCACCCTACTTGTTCTTGTCACTGCCTTTGTTAGGTTTTCTTGAAGTACGGAGATTTTCATATATCTTTATTCGTCGTAGTAGTCAGTAAGGAGCGTGGAAAAGTGTACGTTGTTTGAGGGCGGGTGTCAACGGCGGGAAGAACAGGAAAAGAACAGTGTGGAAAACCCCCTTTTGATTGTGGATAACGTTGTGGATAAGAGGAGACAAAATGTGGAGAAGTGGATATCTGGGGAGAAAAACAGGGAGTTATGCCCAGAGCTTCTTTTTTATCCCCTCTACATCCGCGCGAAGGCGTTCGTTAATAGAGAGCTCCTGGGTGATGGTTTCGACACCGTGCATGACGGTCGTGTGGTCCCTCCCTCCCAACAGGCCGCCAATGTCTTCAAGCGTGAGACCGAGCTCTGTTTTACAAAGGTACATGATAATTTGACGCGGCCGCGCTATGGGGCGGTCGCGCTTGGGGCTTTTAATTGTCGTCGGTTTGATGCTGTAGTAGGCGGCCACCACATCGAGCACTTCTTGTGGGGGCACGCGCTTGTCATGTTTGGCTATTCCTCCGCTTCCTACGACCGCTTTGGATCCCAAAAGCGACGCGACTAGCTCCGGGGTCGCAGGGCCCACGCCCGGGGCGGTAAGCTTACGCAGGAACCCCTCAATGGCCCGCGTGTCTGTGAGGTTGGCCGCGACAAGTTGGGCCGCCTCAGAAGGAACGTTTATTCCAAGAGCCGCGGATTTAATGTTGACGATAGCGACCCTAAGCTCAAAGTTGGGCGGGGCGATATCAACCGTTAAGCCCCCCTCAAAGCGGCTCCGAAGCCGGTCTTCCAGTTTGGCAATTTCGCCAGGTGGCCGGTCGCTCGTGAGAATAATCTGCACACCCTCCCTGTGGAGCGCATTGAACGTATGAAAAAATTCTTCCTGGGTTTGTTGTTTACCGGCAATAAATTGGACGTCGTCGACCAAAAAAAGTTCGGCGGAACGGTATTTTTGGCGGAACTGGCGGTTAGTTTTATTTTGGATGGCCTCGACGATTTCGTTGGTAAACTCTTCTCCCATACAGTAGACAAGTTTGACCCCGGGCTTTTTGGCGATAATGGCGTTGGCCACCGCATGCATGAGGTGGGTCTTGCCCCCCCCCCCCCCCCCCCAGAGCAAAAAACGAGTTTTATACCCCCCCCCGCGTTTTTGCCCCCCG
>CAYHFH010000047.1:0-4196 GCA_964355865.1 uncultured Gammaproteobacteria bacterium | reverse complement strand
CATTAGATGAGTCTTACCTACTCCAACTGGGCCGTAGAGAAAAAGCGGATTGTAGGCCCCGCCCGGGCTTTTGGCCACGGCTGTGGCTGCCGCATACGCGAGTTGATTGGTTGTGGATACGGCGAAATTGTCAAACGAAGCGTCGGCACGGATATGAAGCCTCCGGGCGGTATCCTGCGGGCCGGCGATGTAGGAGGACACAGCAGCCGCTCCCCCTGAAGAAAAAAGAGGCCCCGCGTCTTCATCGGTCATACGCTCGTGTTTGGCGGACACCACAAAGACCAGACTGATGTTTTGGTTTGTGTGGTGGTCGAGAATGCTTTTGATGAGACTGTAATAGCGCGACTCGACGAGCGCCCTGAGGGGTGCGTTAGAGATGCCGACCGTGGCGACACCGCTGACAAGGGACACCAAGGAGGACCCTTTAAACTGCGTATGAAACGCGACGCGGGAGACCGAAAGCTCGATTTCCGCGAGAGCCGTTTTCCAGAGTTTTTCTAAATCCATATAAGGTGTGCGCGTGATAAAATAACTTAATCAGCGCGTGATGCGGGCAGCGGTGGGCAAGGGGTGGATAACTTATCCACATCCTAGAAAGTTTTCCTATGGTTGTCAAGAAGAAGACGCGACGACGTGTCAGCGCGCTTGTTCTTCCCCGAGGATGTTGTTGAGTTCAGCAAGAAGCGATTGGGCCACAGGAATGTTGTTTTCAATTACATTGTTTGTTTCACCCGGGTCTACGGGCAGACGATACAGCTCCGCACCGACCAACGGGCTGGGTTGGTTTTTAATGATTAACTTCCACACGCCGTCATATATAGAAAACCCATTTTCTCCGGACTGGGAAACGGCGAGGCGACCCTTCTGTTCTGGTGCCCCCCGCAGTAGAGGAGCCAGAGAATAACCGCGTAGGCTCCCGGGGGGTTCTATTCCAACTAGACTAACGAGCGTTGGAAAAAGATCAATATTTCTCGTGACGTTTAGTATTTTTTTGGGAGTGGAACCTGGTATGTATAAGATTAGGGGGGTCCGAATTATTTCATTGTATAAACTTTGTGGGTGTCCGTAGCGACCCCTTTCTCCAAACTCCTCGCCATGATCTGAGTAAACAACAATAATTGTTTTTTCCTTAATCCCGGAGGAATCAAACAGCTTTATAGTGTTGTTGACACTTTTATCTAACTGGGCAAGAACAGAATCATAAAGCAACCTTGTATAAGGACCGCTTGTGGGTTCATTTTTTAATATTGCATCAATATATGTGTCATATTTAACCAACCACCCCCCATTATTTATTCTTCTTGGGTCGTTTATTTTAACCAATGACCAATAGTAGTCGATAAGCGCCTGCGGGCGAGTAGCGCTAATCGTTGCAAACAGATCATTTCTTTCTGAAATAGCCAGCGGGGTAAAAACCCTTGTATAGTTGTTATATAAGGAAGAACCGACCAGCGATGAAAACTCCTTTGGTGTAACCGGAAATCCTGCGGGGCGCGGGACAGGCTCCAACAACTGCGATTCTTTGTCCAAGAGATAAGGCATGTGAAGACTATTTGTGTAAAGGTGAAGAAAAAACGGAGCGCCCCGTTTTAGAAGCGTGGTCACGAGCGTAGGCCAACTGTCAACGCTTGCGCTTTGTATCACGTCATATCCTCTGGTGCCACCATTAACATCGGTTATTGTTTCCGGCATAACAGAACCCAAAAAAAACGTTTTGTAGCCTGCGGACCTGAGCGCTTGAGCCAGCGAGGGAGTGTTGTAGTCAAGGGCGCCCCGGTATGTTTTTAAAACACCATGATTGAATGGGTATTGGGACGTGATGGTTGACATCATGCTCGGGAGGGTCCACGTGGACTGGGCATAATTATCTGTAAACACCAAGCCTTTTTGTGCAAGGGCGCAAATGTTGGGCGCTGTGTTTCTTTTGTATCCATAGCACGGCAGGGCATCAGCGCGTAAGATGTCTATATCAATAAGAACAATATTGCACCGGGGACACAAAGGCCTTTCCTTTTGAAATTTGACCCAACGCGCGGACACTACAGCTGCGACCAAAAAGAAAATAGTTACGATTGTGAGCCAAATTAAGATTTTTTTCTTTCTTTTCATGTTGATTCGGACACATATAGTATATACACTCCTGGTGAACAGAAAAATTATGAAAAAAATAGTATTCTTATTATTCTTAGCAACAATAATTTTTGGGAGCACCTTTTATGTTGTCCAGTCATGCAACGGCCCTGAGTGCTATTTCCGGAAACACCTAAAAGAATATAAAAAAGAGGAGGTTTACCAAAACACGGATCGTCTATACGGCGTTTTGTTAAAAAAAAGCAACAATAAAGTCCGGGCAGATACATGGATGAATATTACCCAAGAGGATGCTGAGAAGGTAATAAAAAATTATCTTATCAAGATGTATACAATTTATGAAAAAGCCGTATCGCCCTACCCCGGAGAAGTGAGTAACGCCATTTCCTGTGCTTTGGAATACCAACCAACATATACCAAAGAAAAAATAGGCGAAAAAGAGGCGCACATTTTTACTGGGTTTGCAAATGACCGGCTCGTGTTTGGCGCGTGTGCCGGTGATCTAATCACTAACCGCTCTGCGGTTGTGATGTTTTATTGCGAACCGCAAAAAAGACTTTATAAGTTTGAATTGTTTTCTCCGGTAAAAAACTCAATTGAAGAATTTAATAAAGAAACAAACAGCCTAAAAACCATGCCGTGTGAATAGGGTTATTTAAATATTTGTAGTGGCTTTCCCTGCACAAAGGTGGGGGAAGGGACCCCAAGGGCCTTCATGATGGTTGGGTATTGGTCGATGAGAGAGAAAGGGGCATTCCCGATAAAATTATTTTGTTTAATCCCGGGTCCGGCCATGATAAACGGCGTCCACATGCCGGGCACATCCTGAGATTTGATGGCCTGTTTGTATCCGGAAATCAAGGGCACTGTAAACAGTTTCAAATCTGTCGACATTTCTTCATTCCATCCGTAGCCCGGCGCGTTGGCGATCACCAGATCGCCGATGCGGCCCGGATCAAGACGCATAAACTCTTTTGCTTGTTCCCATTTCACAACCTCCGTAACTGGTTTCATGCCATTTTCGTCGGAAAGCGATTGAAGTTCTTTCATTACCTCATCTCGAAGCGCTTCATATTCCGGCCCAGACGCCCTAGTATAGTTTCCGGAGAGACCCGCGGGGTTTACATATATGTGCGCCATTTTAAGATATATGACCTTGGTTTTTTTCCAATCAATAATAGGTTCACCAGTTTTTTGATCGAGGGAGAAGGTAAGCCAGCCTTTTTTTGTAAAGAGATTGTTGAGATTTACAAATCGATCAAGCGGTACTGCACCATGATCAGAGCTTAACACGACGTAGGTGTTTTGGTCGGTCACAGACAGGATTTCTCCGATAATATCGTCCAGTTTTTTATACATATCTTTTACTTCTTCCCAAAGTTTGGCGCGGTTTTGTTCGGATACGGCGGAGTACCGTGCGCTTTTTGGGTCTACCGAGCCCATCCACCAGCGACTGGTCAGCATTTGGTTGGGAGTATAGATGTCATGGATCACAACGTTGGGAGAAAAGGCCGTAGTGATTGCGGAGACCGCTTTTTTATGCCAGTCAAATGACATGGTGGCTTCATCCTGAAAAATTTTTTTATCTTCATCGTAATAAACGAGCTGGGCGGGGTAATTGTCGACAAAGTCAACCATGGGCCCTGTCGCATTATGAAGCGGAGAAAATGCGCTTTCAGGAAACACCACGTGCTCGTTGAGATTGTCATAAAAAACGCGGAAGCGGTAAAAATTGTCCGGACCAAGTTTAATAACCGCTATTTTGGCAGAAGTTTTTACATCCACCGATTGGCTTTCAGACTTCCACTTGAGCGTGATGGGAGTCCAATTGCTCCACTCGCCTTGAGAAAGATCAGCAACAACACCTTTTTTGTCGAAGGAAAACGCAACACGGTCATAATTTTTTGCGCCATCATTGGTTGAGTCGTATATAAGCGCATAAACCGTGGTCCCCCATCCGACGAGAGACGCTTCCATCTCCGGAGAATAACTTGTTGGTGCGTTTTTCCAGCCCGTTGGTTTCGTGGTGTCCTGATACTCTGTGAGTTGTGGGCCAAAATAGAAAAGCCGTGACCCCCTTCCTTGTTTGATGCGTTGGGTCAAGT
>CAYHFH010000046.1:0-7459 GCA_964355865.1 uncultured Gammaproteobacteria bacterium | reverse complement strand
GGGAAAATAATTATTGGCAGTATGATCGTGGGGGCACTTGGGTGGGTGGGATGGTCGGTGATCCGGCCGGCTCCGGGGACAAGACTGGTGGATCAGGGACGCGACCATGTGACCGTGGAGGAAGTTGCCAAATTTTACTACAACAGTAATCCGCCGACGAGTGGGCCGCATCTGCCGACGTGGGTGAAGGCGGGAGTCTTTAACGAACCGCAAAGCGAGGGAGAACTCATTCATAGTCTGGAGCATGGATATGTGATCATTAGTTATAACTGCAATGTGCATTTGAAAAGTCAAAAGTCTATAAAGTCTATAAAGTCTATAAAGTCGGAAAGTCTTAAAGTCTATGCGCATGAAGAGGAGGGGTCGAGCCCGTCAGCGATATTTAGTGATCCTACTATAAGCACCGAAAGCGCTGTGAATGTAACGGAGGGGTGCAAAACGTTGGTGAAGAATTTGACGGAATTGGCCAATAAGAAAAAACTCTGGAAACTTGCGGTAGTACCGCGGCCAACGTTGGAAACGACGATTGCGCTGACGGCATGGAATTATCTTGATGCGTTTGATGCGTTTGATGCCGGCAGGATAGAACGCTTCATCGACTATCACCGCGACCAGGGGCCGGAAAAGACGATGGAGTGAGATAGACATCAGCTCTCAGCTCTCAGCCGTCAGCCAAAGATGGAGAGGAGATAAAGCAGTGAAGAGCGATAGAGTTTTTGAAAATATTCCTCTTGACAAGTGCATACAGGATGCATACAATACCTGTATGCAAACACAAAGCTTCAATATCGTGCTTCCCAAGGAACTCGTGGAAAAAATTGATGCCGTGGCAAAACGCGAATATCGCAATAGGAGTGAGCTCATCCGCGAAGCCGCGCGGCGGTATGTGACAGACACGGATGAATGGGATCAGTTATTTACATCAGTTCGCATGCAGGGCAAGAAAATGGGGATACGGAGTGAAGAAGACGTGAATCGAATCGTGCAGGAATACCGTCATGGGAAAAAACAATAGGCGACTCCGGGTACTTCTGGATACCAATATCCTCATTTCCGCGTTTCAATTTGGGGGAACACCGTTTTACGTTTTCGAATACGTTCTGTCTAAACGTGTTGTCGGTATCACTTCCGAAGAATTGGTTGTTGAGCTACTGGGTGTATTTCGGAGAAAATTTCAACTTGATCGCGATACCCTTACACTCATTACAAAGAAAGTTCGACGTGCGATCAGAATGGTTGCTCCAACGGTATCGCTCGATGTACTTAACGATGTCGATGACAATCGTGTGTTGGAGGCAACCATAACCGGACATTGTGATTATATTGTGACAGGGGATACGGATTTATTGAACCTCAAACAATTTAGGGGTATCGCTGTTGTGACCCCAGCCGAGTTTTTGAAGATTGTTGATGATCGCAACGTGTGAATTATCCTTCATCGGAAAAATAATTGGCATATCTATTGTTTTGTCCGGCGTCATAAAACATCTGACCGATGTCTTCCAGGCTGATATTCAGCCGATTTTGTAAAAGTTGCTGCGCATACTCGACGTCGGCCCCTTTCACAACTACGCTTGCTGTACTTCTGATCATTTTATGTTTTTGAATGGTAACTGGATATCCGTTATCAAGAAGCATGAAATAATATCCGCCGATAGGTGGATTGCCAATATCTTGTTGGTTTAAATAATAATGATATTCATTGCGATGAAACCTGTCTCGTGTTTCCCATACATGTAGATGATCAGTGTCGGGGTCAAATTGAACATGAACATGCGTTTCGTGAAAAAATGATGGCACAGTTTGTCTCTGAGTTGATATCAGGGCCGGTTGTTTCATTCGTAAAAATGGATCCACATACTGATCACCAACTACCGTGGCAACGTGAATACTGTTTCCTTTATACCAGCCTCTAATGGTAACTGCATCGGGAAAGACATCTTGCGTACGACGTGCAAACTCGACGCAATCAAGCCCCCAAGTATCTGCGTCGTTATATGCCGGTGGCAGATCCCGGGCTGCAGAGTTATAGGGAATTTGCGCACAATGTTCTAAGAATTCGTGTAACATAATCCAAATGTTTTTCACCAAAAAAGCCCAACAGAGAGGGCTGATTGATGAAAGTCCGTATGGGAATTCTACAGAGAGAGAGAGGTATAGTCAAGCCTATAGTGGTATTTTAAGAAGAAAGATCAGGCGAGGGAGAGGCCGGGGACACGGGAGAAGTGTTTTTTGTTGCCTGTGATCAGCGTGAGATTATGCACGATTGCCGTCGCGGCGATGAGGAGGTCAAAATCGGCAAGTTTTTCACCACCCGACTCCAATAGTATTTTGATAAGTATAAAACGCTCAACGATGGCGGGTGTCACAGGAAGGATCACCGTTTGTAGATCGCGGAGCAAGGAATCAAACCGTTCCCGCTGTTTGTGATTTTTTGTTTTTTCCAAGCCATAGAGAAGCTCTGCGTATGTGATGACGCTAATCGCCGGTGCCGTGTCCAATGTAATGGGAAGCACAAATTTGTCTTTAAGGTGAAAAATAATGACGTCTGAATCAAGTAAATGCGTCATATCGTGGGCCAATGGCGTTTGTTGCGGCGGAACTTTTTCACATCAGGGAAATCCGGGATAGATCCCGCGTATCGATTCCAAACGCCGAGGAATGATTCCTTGGGCGTATCAATAATTTCCGGATGTATACGCACGATGACTTTGCCTGCGCGCTCTACGAGAGCTATTTTTTTTTCGTAGTAGACACGGTTGAGGATATCCGCGGCGTTCTGCCGTAAATCTGTTGCCGTGACGGTAAAGGTATTCATATAATGTATATAATATACAAAATGTACAAAACTGTCAATAGGTAGGGTATTGCAAAGGTGGTATACTTCGGTGTAGAGTAGTAAATCTTAAGCCCGGTAGTGAAACTTCGATATATTGCTTCATCGTTCCGGGTTACGTTTGGTTTATTATATATACGCGTCTCGTAAGAGAAAGGAGAGTGGAGCGTTGCTTCCGCGCAATACGTTGAGCGGATCGAAGTTCTACTACCGGGTATGGCAGATGTGACGATAACAGACCAAAATTTTGATACGGAGGTGCTCAAGGCCAAGGAGCCAGTGCTGGTGGACTTTTGGGCCGTGTGGTGCGGGCCGTGCCAGATGCAGGGGCCGATTGTGGAAGAGGTGGCCAAGACTATGGCAGGGAAGGCCAAGGTCGGTAAATTGAACGTCGACGAAAATCCCCGGATGGCCCAGAAATACGGTGTCATGAGTATCCCGACCATCATGATTTTTAAGGGAGGGACGGTGGTCAAGCAATTTATCGGGGTACAGAGCAAGGAGACGCTCGTGGGGGAGTTGAACAAATTGATTAATTAGCTTGCAGCCTTCAGCTTTCAGCATTTAGCCAGACGTATTTTACTATCTTTAAATTGCTGCAAGCTGTTAGCTGTTTGCTGACAGCTTAAATCATGTACGATGTCATCATCATTGGATCCGGGCCGGCAGGGTATACGGCGGCACTTTACGCCTCCCGCGCATTCCTCAAGACGATCCTTTTGACAGGCATCCAATCCGGCGGACAGCTGACGACCACGACGGATGTGGATAATTATCCAGGATTTGCGGGTGGTATCAAGGGGCCGGCGCTTATGGAAGAGATGAAAAGCCAAGCAGAGCGGTTTGGGACGGAGGTTGTGACCGATGCGGTCACAAGATGTAGGACTCAAGACTTAAGACTTAAGACTACAACGCAAAACGGACAAACGGGAACCACATTCATGGTGACAGGACAAAGCGGGAAAGAATATGAGGGGAGAGCGGTGATCGTGGCGACAGGGGCGGCGGCGCAGTACCTGGGGTTGCCGTCGGAGACGCGGCTCATGGGAAAAGGCGTCTCGGCGTGCGCGACCTGCGACGGATTTTTCTTCCGCGGGAAAGACGTCGTTGTGATTGGCGGCGGGGATACGGCGATGGAGGAGGCCACGTTTCTCACGACCTTTGCAAGTCACGTGACGATTGTGCATCGGCGCGAGGAGTTCCGCGCGTCGGCCATCATGCTCGACCGGGCACGAAAAAATCCGAAGATATCGTTTTTGCTCAATAAAACCGTGGAAGAAATACTTGGGGAGAACGTGGTGACGGGGGTGAGACTTAAAGATAATATAACGGGGGCACTTGAAGATGTAAAGACAGACGGGGTATTTTTGGCGATTGGGCATAAACCGAGTACGGAGTTTCTCAAAGACTTTATCGATTTGGATAGTAAAGGTTATATAGTCATCAATTTGTCTGGAACGGCAACGAGTATTCCGGGAGTGTTTGCTGGAGGAGATTGTGTAGACTTTCGATATCGTCAAGCCGTGGTAGCCGCCGGACAGGGATGCATGGCAGGGATGGATGCGGAAAAATGGCTGTCAGAACAGTCTAGATAAAATCAAAGCCTGGCTTTGAAATATGAATCCTCAAACGTATACGGCCATGGTTTCCTCGGTGACGAATGTCGCGGGGGAATTCTATGTGGCAAAACTTAGGCTCGTCGAGCCCAAGGATATGCCGTATACGGCCGGGCAGTATGTGATTTGCAAAATCGGACCCCCGAAGGGCAATCACACATTGTCTATTGCCTCTGCCCCTTCTTCTGACGGCACGATAGAACTTCTCCAAAGTGTGGCTCCGATGGGGGAAGGATCCAAGTGGCTCTTGGGCCTTAAACCCGGAGATCCGTTACAATTTCTCGGGCCATTGGGAAAATTTGTGTTACAAAAGGAAAGTCCGCGGCCGAAAGTGTTTGTGGCGACGGGATGTGGGATTGCGCCTTTGCGGGCGATGATACAAGACAAGCTCTCAGCTGTCAGTCGTCAGTCGTCAGACAAGAGTCATCAGTCGTCAGAAAGTAAAAACGGGCTGAAAGCTGACAGCGGAGAGCTGATGGCTCTCTATTGGGGGCTGCGGCATGAGACGGATGTATTTTGGAAAGAAGAGTTTGAAAAGTTGGCAGCCGAGCATCCGAATTTTCGGTTTGTATTAACGCTATCCCAGCCCACGGATGGGTGGAAGGGAGCACGGGGGAGGGTGACCCAGCACGTTTTGAAAGAAATTGAGTCATTGAAACAATCAGAATTTTATCTTTGTGGAAACCGGCAGATGATCGTTGACATACGTGCGTTTCTGACGGACAATGGGGTCGCGCCGGAGCAGATTTATACAGAGACATTCTTTTAGAAAATTTTGTATTGTCATTCCCGCGAAGGCGGGAATCCAGAAATTATTTATAAACTGGATCCTCGGGTCAAGCCCGAGGATGACAAAAGTTACTATGATGAAAATAAATCCATTTGAAAGTGCGCTACAGCAGCTCCACAAAGCGGCACGCTTTGTGGAATTATCCAATAATCCAATCAACAAATTATCCAATCAACAAATAAAAAATACATTGCAGATGTTAGAACAACCGGAGAGGGAAGTGCATGTGAATATTCCGGTAGTGATGGATGACGGAAGCTTGCGGATGTTTGCCGGGTACCGCGTGCAGTATAACCGGGCTTTGGGCCCCTACAAAGGCGGGATACGCTATCACCCTAATGTGGATTTGAGCGAAGTCAAAGCACTCGCGTTTTGGATGACCATGAAGTGCGCCGTTGCTGGACTCCCCTTGGGAGGCGGGAAGGGCGGGGTGGTCGTGGAGCCTAAATCGTTAAGCCCCGGCGAGCTTGAGCGGCTGTCGCGGGGATACGCGCGGGCGATCGCTGACGTCATTGGGCCGGACCGCGATGTACCGGCGCCGGACGTGAATACAAACGGGACGATCATGGGGTGGATGGTGGATGAGTACGTCGGAATATCCAATAACCAATATCCAATGACCAAAAAAGAAAAAGAAAAATTGCGGGGCACGTTCACGGGTAAAGCGATCAAAGATGGAGGGAGTGAAGGGCGGGAGGAAGCGACGGGGCTCGGGGGACTTTATGTTTTGCTCGCGATACTCGCAAAACTGAGTCAAAAGTCAAAAGTCCAAAGTCAAAAGTTGACTGCGGCGGGACGTCAAACGTCCCAGCCGCGTTTGACTGCGGCGGTCATGGGCTTTGGAAATGTGGGATATAACATGGTGAAGTTTTTGGTTAATGCTGGCTTTACCGTCGTAGCCGTATCAGATAGTAAGGGCGGGATCCATGTGCCGACGGGCGTGAATCCGGAACTTACGCTTGCCTGCAAAAAGAAAAATGGGTACCTGGCGGGTTGTTATTGTTCGGGATCCGTCTGTGATCTATCAAAGGGGCGGCCGATCACGCAAGAACAATTGCTAGAGCTACCCGTCGATATTCTCATCCCTGCGGCGTTGGAAAATGTGATTACGAAGGAAAACGCCAAAAAGATAAAGGCAAAAGTAATTCTTGAAATGGCTAATGGCCCGACCACGCCGGAGGCCGATGAAATCCTCGCCAAGCGGGGGATTACCGTCATCCCGGATGTCCTGGCCAACAGCGGCGGGGTGACCGTATCTTGTTTCGAATGGGAGCAGAATCTCAGGGGGGAGCATTGGACGAAAGAGGATGTGAATAAAAAGCTGAAGCGCAAGATGGAGGTAGCGGCGGGTGCGGTGTGGGAGACTGCAAAAAAACACAATACAACACTGCGGACGGCAGCGTTTGTGGTGGCGGTGGGTAGGATAATGAAGAGGAATTAAAAGACATCTGTATGATTAATGAAGGCGGGGATTGACATGGGTGAGACAGTATGGATACTATGGGTAATAACTGCGTTACTGCCCCAACATGATATAATCAACCTATGAGCGAAACCGGCGAGATGCCTACCCCCCAAGAAATGCATGCGGAAAACCCCGTCGTGGCGAGCGTGAAAGGCGCCATAGATAAGGCTGGCGAGGATACACAGAGCTTCAATCAGGAATATTGGCAAATACGCAAGGAGCTTCAAGGCCGCCTGGACTGGCACGGCGGAGGAATCTATAAACTCTACGTGCAGAATATGGACAAGGTGACGGATGTGGTGTGGGGTAAGGGCGACCGCGGGTGGGGATCGCGGATCATGGAAATAAAAGACAGGCTTTGGACGAGGTTAAGCGGATGGACTATTGCAGTTTCTTCAGCTTCAGCAGATGTTGTTACCAATGCATTAACATGGCCCGTCCGAAAATTGTTTCCGATTTTTCCTGTTCCGAAAGATCCGTTTAAACGGTTAGCTGTCGGATTAACGGGTATGCAAACTGTGGGGAGAGCTCAAATTGGAGCTGTAGAGGTAGCCGGACAGGTAGCGGTTAAGGCTCAAGAGAAAGTGGGAAAAGCTGGACGAGCAGTCAGCGAGGCTGCTCTTACCGCCCCGGAAGTTGCGGCTACGATGGCAAAAAGACGAGTGGAAAAAGCAATGTACACCATCCTGCATCCGCAGAATACGCAAAAACCTCCTAAGGTATAACCTATGGCAGAACAGACCATCAATTAC